>DATIGS010000001.1:0-4950 GCA_035481425.1 Cellvibrio sp.
CAGGTCACATCTGAGAGCATGAGTGGTTTGCCAAGTTGTTTGTAAAAATAAATTCAGTTAACATCGCGTGCTTTTAGGTTTGGCTTAATTTTAATCTGGTAGCTGGTGCACTGACTCGTTGGAGTATCGGTTGCTTTAATGTGTAGTACTTAAAAACTAAGGAGTAATAAAGATGGCGATTTATATCGAGTACGAAGGAATCAAAGGAAATATTACCGCTAATGGCTACAAAGATCATATTGGTGTAAGTTCATTCCAGTTTGGCGTTGGCCGCGGCATTTCTATGGAAGCTGGTAATCTGGCTAACCGTGAAGCTACTCGTCCTTCCATTAGTGAAATCACCTTCACTAAGTTAGCTGATATTGCTTCAACTTCTTTATTCAAAGAAGCTGTAAGTGGTTCTGCAGGTAAAAAAGTAGTCATCAAGTTTGTGCAAACTGGTGCTGACCAGTTGATTGAATACATGACTTACACTTTGGAAAACTGCTTGGTAAGCGGCTACTCAGTTTCAGCTGATGGCGAAAGCGATCCAGTAGAATCTATTTCTCTTAGCTTCGCTAAAATTATGGTTAATTACAGCGATTACGATAAGAGCAATAAGTCTGCAACACCACAACGTGTTGGTTACGACTTGGCTACTGCAAAGCCGCAATAAGTTTTATCCCCAAAAAACACCCCATGTGCTGTGCACTTGGGGTGTTTTTCTCTGAGCTCGCTGCCTATGGCGAGGCAAGGATGTAATAACACTTCTCATTGAAGGGTTTCTTTAGGTTGCAATAGCATGACTCAGCTCTCACAAGATAATCGTTTCATATCCATTTCTGATTTTTCCCTCGGTAAAGATGCGTTACTACTTACTGGCTTTCAGGGTAGTGAAAGTATTTCTGACCTGTTCACATTTACCATTGATGTGATTTCAGAAAAGCTCGACATAGATCCCAATGCCATTGTAGGCAAATCCGGTACTGTTACTATTAAAACGGATGCGAATCGGAAATTTAACGGTTTTATCAGAGAGTTTGTCCTGGGTGAAATCAAAGCGGACAACCTGCGTGAATACAAGATGGTGATGGTTCCATGGTTGTGGTTTTTATCGCAGACTAATGATCATCGAATTTTTCAGGAAAAAAATACCAAAGAAATAGTTAGCCAGGTTTTTGGCGACCTCGGTTTTTCTGATTTTGAATTTCGTGCTGATGGTGGAAAAAAGCGCGAATACTGTGTGCAACATAATGAGAGCGACTTACATTTCGTCTCGCGTTTATTGGAAGAAGATGGGATTGCCTACTTTTTTGAGCATACAGATGGGAAACATCAATTAATTTTGGTTGATAAACCCAATGCTTACAGTGATGTATCAGAAACTGATTTGGAATATTCCAAAGGTAATGCACCACACGCCCAGATTAAGTCTTGGGAGCATAAATACTCTTTTAAAAAGGGTATGTGGACACTGAATGATTATAACTTCAAAGAACCGCAGAAAAAATTAACGGCAACAATTAAAACAAACAGCCAATATGCAAAAAATGGAAGTTATGAGCATTATGAATACCCAGCGTATTACGATCCCAATCTAGGCGCGGCGACAGCAAAAATTTGTTTGGAATCGGAAGAGGCTGATCGTGATACGGTTCTGGGACAAAGCGACTGCGCAAGCTTTTATGCAGGTGGCAAGTTTAAATTAGCCAAGCACGCAACAGCTTCGCAAAAAGGCAGTTATGTTTTAACAGCAGTAAGCCATCATGCTATTGATAAAAGTTATTTTTCGGGGCATGAAGGCAACGCGACATATACCAATCAATTTGTTTGTATTCCTGCGGATACTCCATTCCGCCCAAAACGTTTGCATGCAAAACCCGTAATGAAGGGGCCTCAATCGGCGGTGGTTGTTGGTCCTGCTGGCGAAGAAATTTATATTGATGAGCATAGTCGAATCAAGGTTCAGTTCATTTGGGATCGCGAAGGTAAAGAGGATGAAAACAGCTCGTGTTTTATCCGTGTAGTACAAAGTTGGGCTGGCAATCAATGGGGCTCATCTTTTATTCCACGCATCGGGCATGAAGTTATTGTCAGCTTTTTGGATGGGGACCCTGATCGTCCGTTGGTAACGGGATCTGTTTATAATGCATGGAATAAACCCACATATCCGTCCAAAACCCAAAGCGGGATAAAAACGCGATCGACTAAAGGCGGTACACCGCAGAATTATAACGAGCTGCGCTTTGAGGATAAAAAAGGCGAAGAGCAGATTTATGTACATGCGGAAAAAAATTATGACACCCAGGTTGAAAATGACCAGACCTTAACGGTCGATCACGATCGGACCAAAACGATCAAACACGATGAAAACTCCTCGATTGGAAACGATCGAAATAAAACCGTTACCAATAATCAAACAGAGTCGATTGGGAAAAATAAGACTATTGATGTAGGTGACGATCATACCGAAACTATCGGTAAAAATATGTCATTGAGTGTGGGCAAAAATATCACTATTGATATCAGTGAAAACCATACCGAAACAATTGGCAAAAATATGACTATCGGTATCACCAAGGATTTACGTGAGACCGTTGAAGGTAAATACACCGAAAATGTGACGAAGGAATATGCGTTAAAAGCAAAAACTATCACCATGACTGCCGATGATCAGATCACGCTTAAAACCGGGTCGGCTTCTATCGTGATGAAAAGCAATGGCGATATCACTATTTCCGGTGCCAACATTAATGTTAAAGGCTCTGGCAACGTGGTAGTCAAGGGAAGCAAAATTACTAATAATTAGTGTGATTTATGAGTGTTAGTTTGTTTGAAGAATCAGATGGCGTTGAGCTACAAACAGAGTTGCCTCTCCCTTCGGTGACGCCGGGCGAGGTATTGCTTGGCATTCTTACTGGAATTGACGATAGTGGTAGTCCGGTAATAGCATTTCCCCAATTTCCACATTTTGAACAGATAGCTGCGCTGGCGACTATTCCGGTTTTGCCGCAGCATATCGGACGCCAAGTTGCATCGATGTTTACTCAAGGCGCAAACCCCCGCGCAATTGTGATTGGTTTTCTTTATTCGCCGCTGCAACAAATGCTGGATAATTTAGTTGAGCAAGCAGAGGTATCAATCCCAGGCTTGGAAATTGAGGATCAAAAAGTATTTGATGAGCCGGTTTTGAATTCATCACCGGCTATAACTACATCTTCGCCCAACAATACTCTACATGTAGATGGCAAACGGGTCGTGTTGGAAGGGCAGGAAGAGGTAGTGCTTAAATGTGGTGAGGCGAGTATTACGCTTACGCGCAATGGAAAAGTAGTGATCCGTGGAAAATATCTACTGAGTAGATCCAGTGGAGTTAACCGTATCCTTGGTGGATCAGTACAAGTGAACTGACATTCAGACCAGCTGGCGAAAGTTCTCGCAAGTGGTTACCTCTAGTGATTCTGTACCATGTTACAGCTCAAAAACAATACTCCTTTCGTTTCCGCATTCACTGTTTTCCCCAATGAAAATGGCATGGATACGCTTTATATTATGGTTAAGGCCACCTTTGTTATTGGTGCCCAATGGACATTGGCGGATCCTCAAATTGGATTGCAGCAAGGCGATGAATATTGGGGAGATCCTTCAAGGACAAGTTTGCGCTTGAGTTCGGATTATCATATTGGCAAGCCGTCCACTGACATTCTTATGATTGGTTCGGCCTATGCGCCAGCACAGCGGCCAATTCGGCAAATGGATGTAGGGTTACAGGTCGGATCAGTTAGCAAAATCGTGCGTGTTTTTGGCGATAGATTTTGGAATCGCGACCAAATAACGCAACCCGAACCTTTTGTGACTATGCCGTTGGTGTACGAGCGTGCTTTCGGCGGACAAGATTTTGTTGATGGTTTAATGCGCGATACGGAAACTAAAAATCCTGTTGGCTGCGGCTTTGCCGGTCGTAAGCACCTGGCGGAAGTAAATGGCTTGCCGCTTCCCAACCTCGAATGTCCCAAACAATTAATTCATCATTATAACGACAGGCCGGCCCCGGCATGTTTTGCACCCATCGCCCCAAATTGGCAACCGCGCGCCAGTTTTGCTGGCAGTTACGATGATGTTTGGCAGCAGACGCGAGCGCCTTATTTACCAGATGATTACAGTCCGTGTTTTATGAATGTGGCTCCGCCCGATTTAATTTATCCTGATTATTTACGTGGCGGAGAGCCCGTAAAAATTATTGGTATGAATACGGCGGGTGATTTGGTATTTAGTCTTCCGCATGTGAACTTATCAAACAAAGTTCTTATTGCCGAGCAAGAATTTTCAGCGCCCTTTAATATGGAAACGCTGTTGCTGGATCCAAATCACCTGAAACTATCTATGGTGTGGCGAGCTGCTTTGCCTTGCGATAAAAAATTGACCAAAATTAAACATATCTCTGTGAGTTTATCTCGTTAAGGAAATCAAGGAGTAGTTCATGGCGCAAACAACATTTTCCAATACTCGTGGTATTGCTCACAAGGGCAGTGGTGGTATGAGCACGGTATTTCCCGATGTTTGTAAAACTCCGGTAGGCTCCGCAGTTGTACCCATTCCCTATCCGAATATTGGTAAATCATCAGATACAAGCAAAGGTCCTAAAACAGTTGTGACTGATGGCAAAATGCCGATGGTAAAAGGTGCAGTTTATTCCACTAGCACTGGCGATGAAGCTGGTACTCTCAAAGGTGTAATTAGTGGCCAAAATAAATCGGAATGTGAATTTATGATGTATTCCTTTGATGTGAAATTTGAAGGGAAAAACGTGTGTCGTTTGGGCGACCCTTTATTTCACAACAAAAAAAATATTATGGGTTAATACAGCTTCATGACAACAGAGGTAGCATCTCCCCGCCATTTATTTGGCATCTATGGCCATATCCACGAGCGCTACGTCGATGATGCAACGTTCTTGTGGCTTTTGCGCGA
>DATIGS010000002.1:0-4006 GCA_035481425.1 Cellvibrio sp.
CCCCCGCTCTGCCTCCAGGCGAATATAACAATTAGCCTTTGCCATACTGCTTAACACGCCAGAGCTTTGCGAACCGGCGCTAACGACAGTATTCACACCTTGCTCACTCGCTAAAACTCCACGCTGAAAATCCATTCGCCCCGGATGCTTTTTAAAGGATTGTTTTGCGATAGCATTCAGCTGTACTGATTCAACCGATTTCTCACCCGCTAGATATCGCACCGCGGGCACAACAAGCTGATGATAAGTGACCGCCGTTGAAACAGGATTGCCCGGCAACCCAAAGAACCAACCTGCCCCTAAACGGCCAAAAGCAAAAGGTTTTCCCGGCTTCATCGCGACTTTCCAGAAGTCAATCTGGCCTAACTCTTCCAATATTGTTTTGGTGTAGTCCGCATCACCCACAGAGACCCCACCGGTAGAAATGACGACATCAGCCCATTGTGCAGCGTGCATAAACGCTGCACGAAGAGCCAGCAAATCATCGGCGATAATGCCCATATCTTTTATTTCGACGTTTAATCGTTGTAAGAGTGCGCATAGCAAGGGGCGATTGCTGTCATAAATTTTATCTTCTGCGTTCGCACTGCCAAGTGACAACAACTCATCGCCCGTCGATAACACAGCGATACGCAACTTCCGCAACACCTTCACTTCCGCAATTCCCAGCGATGCAAGCAAACCAATATCAAGCGCATTAATACGATGGCCTTTACCCAGAACTTCACTGCCTTTTTTTATATCATCGCCCGCACGACGAATATTGTCGCCTTGCACCACAAGTTTGTTCAGCTGCAGTGTTTGCGTAGTACGCGTAACATTTTCTTGCATCACTACTGCATCGGCACCAGCCGGAATCATCGCACCAGTCATAATGCGCACAGCTTGCATTTCACCGAGTGCAGTCTGCACCCCCTCTCGCCCGGCAAAACGAAAGGGGTGCCCCGCCAGCGACTGGCCAATTACCTCAAACACAGCGCCTTCAGTTTGTGCATCACTCGTGCGCAGCGCATAACCATCCATCGCGGAGTTATCGCAGGCAGGAACATTAATATTGGCCAACACTGACTCTGCGAGAATGCGGTCTAATGCAAGCGCCAAATCAACCCATTCGGTTTCCTGTACTGGAATTAATTGTTGATGTATTCGCAACAACGCATCTTGCACAGATAACAAGCCAGGCTGTGAACAACAATCCATAAACACGCTCTACTGAACATTAATTTTGTTGATTAATCATCCACACGGCTGCTTCTACGCGCGAGCGTAAATGCAATTTTTTCAGCAGATGCTTAACATGCACTTTGACTGTGCCGTCAGAAATAGCCAATTCGCGCGCAATGACTTTATTGCTCATACCTTTGGCAATTAATTTCAGAATTTCCAATTCACGCTGGGTGAGACTGTCACTACCCACAGCAGCTTTTGTGGTGGGATTGCGAATAGCGGTAGCGAGCACTTGAGTGACTGCCTCACTCAACACCATTTTGCCGGACAACGCGCGTTCGATTTGCACCAACATATCTTCCGGCTCCATGTCTTTTAGCAAATAACCATCTGCTCCCGCTGAAATTGCACTGAGCACATCTTCATCGGCATCGGACACAGTGAGCATCACAATGCGCGAAGTGACACCTTCATCGCGCAAATGGCGTAGCGTTTCCAAACCATCCATGCCCTGCATATTCAAATCCAATAAAATTAGATCAGGGTCAAGTTCACTCGCCAATTTAATCGCATCTTTGCCATTGCTCGCTTCGGCTACTACTTCCATCTCACCCGACAGTGTTAAAAGTTGACGCAACCCTTTACGCAATAAAGGGTGATCGTCCACCAACATAATGCTCGCGGCCGTTTCTGTCACAAGACTCTCCTCAATACCAATACATCATTATCTGCAGTTTAACTGCTTGCAGAACCTAAGGGCAGCACATGCCTATTTGTGGGTAGATAGATCAACTACACCTACCCCTATTGGGTGAGCAAGCTAACACCTCTAATACCGCAACTTAACACTGAGGTTGAATAGTTTCCATATCTGCGCAGAGCCATAGTGATCCTTGCGCGAAAACAACTTTTTTGACCGAGGGCTTCACATGTCTGACCTAAAACAATGGGAACCGGAACAGCAAACGTTCTGGGATTCACACGGGAGAGCAATTGCCAATCGCAATTTGTGGATCTCAATTCCAAGCTTACTCTGTGGCTTTGCCGTGTGGATGCAGTGGAGCATTATTACCGTGCAAATGCTGAACCTTGGCTTTCCCTATCAAGCAGGCGATTTATTCAGCCTCGCGGCGATTGCCGGTTTGACCGGAGCGACGCTGCGTATTCCAGCCAGTTTTTTTATTCGCTTATGTGGTGGCCGCTACACCATTTTTTTAACCACCAGTTTATTGATGCTACCTGCCATTGGCACTGGGCTGGCATTGCAGGATCAAAACACGCCATTTTGGGTGTTCCAATTAATGGCGTTGCTCTCCGGGATTGGCGGGGGTAATTTTGCAGCATCCATGTCCAACATCAGTTTTTTTTATCCTCGTAAGCAGCAAGGATTAGCGCTTGGCCTAAATGCCGGGTTAGGTAATTTCGGTGTGACCAGCATGCAAATTCTGGTACCGCTGTTTATGACCTTTGGCGCCTTTGGCGCACTGGGTGGTGACCCAATGGTGTTGAAATCTGCAAGCGGCACCTTAATTGGTGCTATTCCTGCAGGTACTGAAACCTGGATTCAAAACGCAGGGTTTGTCTGGCTACTGCTGCTCATCCCACTCGCTTTTGCGATTTGGTTTGGCATGAACAATATCAACACCGCCGAGGTTACACCCAATCTGGCAGGCGGAGCGCCGCGCTCTTTTGCGATCATTATCGCCATGATGTTAATTGGCTTTGCGACCTCAGCTCTGGGGCTGTGGCTCATCATGCCTGCCAGTGTCAATGGTTCCGGGTTTGGCATTCCCAAAGAGCTGGTACTGGTGTTGGTGTTATTTGCTACAGTGATGTTACTCAAAGCGCTGCCCGGAACTATTCGCACCAGCCTTGATCGTCAATACAAAATTTTTAACAACAAACACACTTGGGTAATGAGTGTATTGTACGTGATGACTTTTGGCTCATTTATTGGTTTTTCTGCTGCCTTCCCACTGTCTATTCAAGTTATTTTTGGTTTTAGTCATGTACCTGTCGATGGGGTAATGACCCACAATACCCTCAACCCGAATGGCCCAAGCGCTCTGACTTACGCGTGGATCGCTCCCTTTATTGGCGCACTCATTCGCCCGGTAGGTGGCTGGGTATCTGACAAATTTGGCGGTGCACTGGTCACGCAAATGTGTGCGATTGCCATGGTGATTTTGTCGATCGTTGCGGCTTATTACATGCGCATGGCCTATCAATCCGCAACCCCAGAACAGTATTTTGCGCCCTTCTTTTTGGTGTTCTTGGGTTTGTTTGCCGCAAGCGGTATGGGTAATGGTTCAACCTTCTGTTCCATCGCCAATATTTTTCCTAGAGAGCAAGCAGGCCCGGCATTGGGCTGGACTTCTGCGGTAGCAGGTTATGGCGCATTTTACATTCCGCAGGTTTTTGGTGAACAAATCAAAGCGGCCACACCGGAATATGCGATGCTGGGTTTTGCGGTGTTTTATCTGGTGTGTGTGTTATTAAACTGGTGGTTTTATCTACGCAAACAAGGCGAATTTTATAATCCCTGAAAACGTGACAACTTTGAGCAGGTGATTCAATCCAATCAGTAGTGTAACCCGATCACGATTGCACCACCTGCTCAGCTCTACCCAAAAACTTTACCGACTAAATTACCTTGGAGTAACGAATTGTTGATGCGTTGCAAAGATACTCATCAAAAACCATACAAATTCTACGAATAAGCAACCGCCCTGCATTGAGAACTTCAATTCCGTCATCGTCAATACTGAGCAATCCATCTTCAATCATTGGTTTTAATTGCGCTAACTCTTTAGCAAAATGGCTGCGTGAATCCAGACCA
>DATIGS010000003.1:0-6777 GCA_035481425.1 Cellvibrio sp.
ATCTCATTGGCCGTCGGCAACTTATCTTTTAATTGCGACCACCACTGGCGCTGGATCGACCACCAAATCACCAGCAAAGTAAAAAATACAGCGGCCATCCACAGCATAAAAAAGCGATAGTCGCGCTCGGTGTATACGGGCACGTCGAGCGTTACTTCCAAATAACCGGCGACGTTATTGTGCAGGGCGATAGGGGCGGAGAAGTCGTAGCGGCGACCGGTGATTTCCTGATTGGGTTTAAAGCCGCTTTGCACCAGCAATTGGTTTTCCACGTTGTGGATAGTTGCGCCGATCACATTGGGATATTGGCCGACTTCCAGCAGGATTGCCTGCAGGCTGACCAGATCCTGTTGCAGTGTGGCATTCACGGCTTGGCGCGCGGCGCTATTGGCCAACACCTGGCCATAGTGGCCGATTTGTTCGCGCTGGTTTTGCTCGCTGTTGTAGCTATAAGCCCAGGCGCCGAAAGCGCCCAAGGCCAGCAGTAGCAGGCTACACAGGCTGAGCTGCGGGTAGTTGCGGTAGGTTTTAATCAAAGCCATTTTGTTGTTAAGTCCGTGCTCTTGATGATGCGTTCATAGTTCAACCCCGGTTCCTGTCAGGGTCAGTGGTGTTCCACTCGCCGTTATGCGAGTGTCGCTTGGAATCGCATTCTAGCCTAAGTTGTCGGCAATCGCTAAGCCATCCCCCTGCAGTGGCCATGCCAGTTTTACGGTTACGGGCTGCTGTGAGCCGCCCTGAATTCCGCTAGAATGCGCGCTTTGCGAAATCGCCCCAGCTTACACCATCAGGTAGCAGGTTTGGGCGCGCGGCACGTTTGGCTCCCCTGATTAGAGAGGCTCTGTGAACGAACTTTTATTGATTAACGCATCGGGTCATGACCAACCCGGCATCACCCGCGCTATCACCAATGTGCTTGCCCGCTGCGGCGCACGCGTATTGGATATAGGCCAGGCGGTTATCCACGATACGCTGGCACTGGGCATTTTGGTTGAGTTGCGCATTGCCGCCGATGAGCGCGCGCAGTTGCTTGAGCAAATCCAGCAGGCTACCCAACCATTGGGAATCCAGGTGCGTTTCCAGACGATCAGCCCCGAAAGCTATGAGCATTGGGCGGAGCAACAGGGGAAAACCCGTCACATAGTAACTTTGCTGGCGCGGCAGATTAATGCTGACATGATCGCGGAGTTAACGGCCGTCACCTCCAAACACGGGTTGAATATTGACAGCATTAGCCGCTTATCTGGTCGCGTATCGCTCGCTGACCTGGATGCGGGCGACGGCCATCAGGGCAGTGCCTGCGTTGAATTTTCCGTGCGCGGTATGCCGGCAGACCTGACTGCCCTGCGTGCGGATTTTATGGAATTGTCGGCGCGCTTGAATATCGATGTCGCCTTCCAGCGCGATACGGTTTATCGCCGCAATCGCCGCCTGGTATGTTTTGACATGGACTCAACACTCATCGAAGCGGAAGTGATTGACGAACTGGCGAAAGCGGCAGGCGTGGGTGAACATGTATCGGCAATTACCGAAGCTGCGATGCGCGGCGAACTGGATTTCAAGCAGAGTTTCGCGCGTCGTATGGCGTTGCTGAAAGGGTTGGATGAATCTGTGCTCGCCGGTATTGCCGACCAGTTGCGGCTTACCGAAGGTGCGGAAAAATTAATTTCGTCGCTCAAAAAACTCGGCTACAAAACCGCGATCCTGTCAGGTGGATTTAATTACTTTGGACGTTATCTGCAAAACAAACTCGGTATCGATTATGTCTATGCCAATGAGCTGGATATTGTCGATGGCAAAGTCACCGGCGAAGTAAAAGGCGTAGTGGTCGATGGCCAACGCAAAGCTGAATTGCTGGCGATGCTCGCAAAACAGGAAGGCATTGCGCTGGAGCAGGTGATCGCTGTTGGCGATGGCGCGAATGATTTGCCCATGCTCAGCGTCGCCGGCCTCGGTGTCGCTTTCCGTGCAAAACCCTTGGTAAAAGCCTCGGCAGAACATGCGATTTCCAATCTGGGCCTGGATGCGATTTTGTATTTATTGGGCTTTAGGGAAAGGGACAAACTGCTTTAAGTGTTGCCAAATTCAACCATATAAAGGAAGCGCACTATGAACGCCAAACAACGCGACGATTTATTAAAAACATTGCAGTCCCGCTTTGAAAAAAATATGAATCGCCATAAAGGGATTGAATGGGCCAAGGTGCAGGAAAAATTGGCGGCACATACGGGCAAGCTCAGCGCGCTTAATGAAATGGAAGCAACTGGCGGTGAGCCGGATGTGGTCGGGTTTGATAAAAAGACTGGCGAGTTTATTTTTTTTGATTGCGCGGCCGAAAGTCCTAAAGGACGCAGAAGTGTTTGTTTTGATCGCGAGGGATTGGAATCGCGCAAAGAACACCGGCCGGAAAATAACGCGCTGGATATGGCCGCTGCGATGGGAATTGAACTGCTAACCGAAGCGCAATATCGCGAATTGCAAACGTTAGGTGAGTTCGATTTAAAAACATCGAGCTGGATACAAACTCCCGACGCGATTAGGAAATTGGGCGGCGCGCTCTTTGCGGATCGTCGTTATGACACAGTATTTGTCTATCACAATGGCGCGCAATCTTATTATGCGGCGCGTGCATTTCGCGGCTCGCTGCGGGTGTAACCTTGCGCAGGCAATAAAAAAGCGAATCCTTAGCGGGGTTCGCTTTTTTATTGCCCGCGGAAATGTGTAAAGCAATGTGCCGATGAGTTTTATGCCAGATATGGCGCTGAATAATGTGTTATACAGTTTGTACAATTTTTTACGGTTTTTGGGGCAGTACTACTGCATGATTCCGCTGCTAACGCTGCAGGGATGGCGGTAAAGGTAACTAATCCGGTTAACGATATTGCAATACCTGCCTCGCTAGTTACCATCAATTTTTTGCCTGATGTTCGTAGGCAATAAACTTCCAAGGATTGAATTATGGATAAGCTACTTTATAAGTTTTTCTCGCTTCTGATATTCCTCCTCTCTACCTCAACTGCCCTCGCCGGAACAATGCAAGTCAGCATTAGTGGAATTTCCTCTGATGCGCAGCTCTATCTGGATTTTATTGATGGCGGGCAACCGTCCAACTCTTTGACCTTATCATCGTTCTCTTCCGATGGAGCCATGACGCTTAAGGAATTGAACGGTTCTGCTACTGCCACCGCAAACGGATATGAGATTAGCGATAACAGTTTTCTCAACGGTGTTGCCCTATCGTTGAAAAATGTTACATCGCTGAGTTTCCTAATTTCGTTTACCAACAATGGTCCAGCAATCGATAATTTTTTAGATTCGATTGGCGTTTATTTGTATGGTGATGAATATTTTAATCCTTTAGTTCCGACGGACGATCCACTGGGTACTAATGCGTTATTCAGTTGGTTTGCAACAGGTTCAGGCAATGGTGATTTGCAAACATTTGCTTCGCTCTCTGCTTCGTCACTGACATGGGATGTCCATTTTGTGGATCCTCATGTTCCGGTAAGTGAACCGGGAACGTTGCTGCTGATGTTATTGGCGATGGTCAGCTTGCATTTACTTAGAATGAAAAACCAGGAGGTGTAAAATGAAAACATGGATATCAAACATTTCAGTTTCTTTTTTTCTGTTAATAAGCGTCTTTTCGTTGCACACGCATGCAATTGAAAAAATAGCGACCGTTGACATCACCCGCTCGGGTTTTCTCCTCAATCGTGCGACCAATACATTTGATACGTCAGTTACGATTAAAAATATCGGCAACTATCCATTGGTGGCGCCGCTGCGTATTGCGCTTGAAACGGTCGAGCCAAAATCGGTAAGCCTCTATAACATCTATGGAAAAACGGCCGATGGAAAACCTTATGTGGATGTGGCATTGCCCAATTTTAAATTGGCTCCGCAGGAATCCGTTTCGGTTCCGGTCAGGTTTGTTAATTTGGGCAAATCAGTTACTAGCGCCGATTTCGCGGTGTTCGCCAATGAATTAAAAAATGACAACTCCCGCAGTGTGCAAGTAAGCGCGAAATTTAATGCGGAGAATGGCGGTGAATCCGTAGGCGAGGGTTTTGCAATAAAGGCTGACAATGTGATTGTCGGAAAAACCGATGCTACCGGTCAGGCACTGGTCAAGGTTGTTGCATCAACGGAAACCATCAGCGTTAGCCAGCCGCCAAATTATATTGGCTCAGTTAGCTTGGCACCGGGCAATGGTGCCGAAAACGTTGAAATTGAAGTAGGTGATTCGGGCGAGTTGTCTGCTGGATCTACAATGCGGTTGGATCGTTTACACCATTTGATGTTGCCCAATGATACCCAACAAATCGCCATACGTTTTTTTGAAGCAGAAAAACCGGTGCAAACGGATTTAATTGAAGTGGTTGAGTATCGCGATCCGGCGGGTGCGGATGTGGTCGATATCACCAATCTGTTTACTAAAAAGCCCGATGGTTCTATCACGGCTTTGCCCGCGCCATTTTTTGCAAAGTTGGCAGGTGTTGATGGCAAGAAAATTATTTTTGCCCAGGTCCTGGATAAAAATGGCGTGTCGCATTTTGCAGAAGTGCCATTTTATATTTCACGTTTCAAAGTAGTTGGGCAGCTGGTTGCTCCGCCATCGAATCCAACGTTAAATGTGGCAGGGATTCCACTCACTATATCGATTTTAAATACCGACATTGAATTTGAAACCGAATCGGCGGCTGATGGTACTTTCCCATTGCCCAATTTACCGGCAGGCAATGTTGCGATCAAAGCACAAACCAGTAGCGATAATATTTCCTTCATAGCACAGGGCGTAGCAGTGCTTACGAGAAATACGCAGTTGAAAGTCACCCTGAGAGGGCCAAGCGACATTGCAGCCAATGTCCCTGTGATTAATTCAACTCCCCTGTAAACAAGGACGTGTATCATGAAAAAAATACCATTTGTTTTGGCAAGTGTCGCCACGCTATTTTCATTAAATTCTATTGCCTATGATTTAACGGTAACGGCAGGTAGCCGTGATGTGCAGGTCAACGGCAATCATTCTTACCCGATTGCAAAAGGAACCAAATCTGTTGAGTTGGTCTACAACGTTTATTCTGCTGAATATCCCTATTACGTGACCCAGCAAAGTATTTATAACGATGTATGGTCGCTCTCGCTTTCATCAGGATCGGGAAGTTTGTTTGATATTACGCGGCAAGTGAATTCGCAATTAACTCAAGCGCCTACCTGGTTGCCCGATTCAACGACAGGTGATATCCGGCAGGTTATTGATGTTTCATCGTTAACGGCGAGCGAGGGCATTACGCTTCAATTAGCTGCAACATCAATGAACGTTGGCGATAGTTCATTAACGACAATTGTGCGTGCAAGTATTGAAGGTGCTCCGCAACTTACCATCACCAGTGCAACAGCTGACACCATCAATGCCAATAACGGCGGTACTTACTACAGTATTCCCGGAACTGGAAATACCAACACGCTCCAGCGGACATTCACACTGAATGTTGTGAAATCGGAAGATATTTCATTGAGCAATGTGAGTGTGACGGTAATTGGCGCTGCAGATTTGATGGATGTAATGGATGAGGTAGCCATTCCCAGCGGTACCGATGTTCAAAT
The DNA here is from genome assembly GCA_035481425.1 of Cellvibrio sp. Classification (GTDB taxonomy): domain Bacteria; phylum Pseudomonadota; class Gammaproteobacteria; order Pseudomonadales; family Cellvibrionaceae; genus Cellvibrio. The sequence goes on from DATIGS010000003.1 coordinate 5,611, forward strand.
CCTTGAACAGACTGAAACTTCAGCGAAGTTAAAAGTACGCGTCACTATTTCAAATCCGGCATCCACCATTAATGATGCTCCACCACCGACACGCGATTTGTCTTATCGCTTCACGGTAAAAGGTGTTGATGGTGAGGGCGATGAAGAAGATGCGGATTACACCGTGACGGGCAGACGGTCGCTGTGGAATCTTGCGGGTATATTGCCCAGCCGTTATGGCACAAGAGACCAGGGTGGCGATGCATGGGGCGCGCGGGGAACTTACAATTGGCTCCAAACCAACTCGGCGCTAGTGAATGAAGTTGACGATATATCGGGCGAGCACGGCAGGGATATTGGCCACAATACCCACCAGTTCGGAACGGATATTGATACCTATCATTTCTATCGTTTCCCCAATGCCACCAGCGGTACGGATAACTACAATCGCCTGAGACAACATGTCATCACGGCATTTGGTGTTTTGAATGCGGATGGCACTCCTAATCCAAATCCGCCAGCTAATGCAGTTGCCGCGCGGGCACGATTAATTACTTTCGTGACTGAAACCCGAACTGGTTTGGATGCATTGGCAAACCTTGCCTCGGTGAACCGTTTGTATTACGCAATTGGTAGTGCAGGATCAGGATTGCCTAATGGCTGGGCCAGATCGCTCATTCAATCAGGTACAGTAACCAGAACAGCGGGTGGAGTAACAACCACGTTGAATCTGGGGCTTGCGGCTTGGGCGAATGCAGAAGTGAACTACAACGCTGTGCACAACAACCATGTCCACGTTACGCTTGATCGGCCTAATATTGGCGAGTAACTAAAAAATGCGCCCTGCAATTGAGTTCGGGGGCGCAACTGGCTGACAACCTCCAAGTTGAATTTATCAGGAGGTTGTCAGTATTTTTCAATGTGAATTTATTTTGATCTAATTAATTTCGTTTGCATGCGGCCTGCTGGCTGCGAATAAATAGTGAATATTTTTAAGGGAGTGTCGATGAAAAAAATAATAGCCGTTTTGTGTTTTTCCAGTGTGGGATTGCTCAATCATGCTGCCGCGAATTGCCTCATCACCAATGCCATTTATTCATACGATAGCAATCCTTCGGTTACCGCCAGGTTTCAACCGTTAAAGCACAAATCCTTAACCGACGTATATTTCACTATCACCAGTTCCAC
>DATIGS010000004.1:0-7592 GCA_035481425.1 Cellvibrio sp.
CGCAGCAAAATTCGGCAAATAAAATAATTGCGAGAGAATCACACCCGCAAGCACTATTGCGGCGTGAGTGTAGTTGCAATTTAATTCGAGCACTTTTGCCATAAACGGCACATCTGCCAAATCGGCTTTGGCCGCATCAAGCGCAAAAAAAATCGCGATGAGCACCAGCACCAAAATAGCCACACTAAAAAATTGCGTGATGGGCGATGCAATTTGGCGAGTGATCAAAAATAAAGTGCCGGCAATTAAATACGCCCAACCGATCAACCCGAGGATTCCCCACCACTGCGTGGTCATGCCCGTACCATTCGGGCCTTTATATAGCCACCATAGAATTACCAACCCCGCGACACCAATCAGCTTTGCGCCGAGTGCAATGCCCGCTGAAATAGTGCGTGGATAATTCGACCATATCAATAACACCGAGATAAACATCAGCAACGTCCATAGCGGCATAGAGATGCTCATGGCGGCAGCGTCATAACCGGATTCGGTATTCACCATAAACACGCCGATCACCATCAACCCGAAACTGCGCAGCGCGATGTGCTTGAAAATTTCCAGTATTGAATCACCTTTGTTAGCGCGCGCCTGGATTGCAAACGGAATCGACATGCCGACGATAAATAAAAATGCAGGGAAAACCAGATCGACAAATGTCATGCCGTCAACATCTGCTGGTAAATGTTTCATCCACTGTGGAATATCAGCGACACCAGCGAGTTCGTTTACAAACACCATGGTGAAAATAATGATGCCGCGAAAGACATCGATTGATAAAACGCGATTGGCGTTAACTGCTGGCGAGGTCGCCGGATTAATAGCGGGATTGCGCATTGAGTTGTTCATTGTAATTGCCCATATGGAGATAGTTATGCTGTAGTTTTTGTTCTTTGAAAGGCTAATTATTGTGGCGGGATATCACCCGAAAACCACAATAACCGAGCGACACCTAAAGCCGCAATTGAAAAATGACAACGTTGCCTATCGATTTACAATTCCCTACATACCGCCAGCCGAGCGCCCAATAAAAAGCCCGCAACACAGTGCGGGCTTTTTCGCGACGGAACTGACACAACTTATTCGTGGTGATGACCGCCTACGCCGTGGGCATGGCCGTGCGCCAGCTCTTCATCGGTTGCATCGCGCACATCAACCACTTCCAATTCGAAGTCCAGGTTTTTACCGGCCAGAGGGTGGTTGCTGTCGATATCGACATTGAATTTACCCACTTTCAATACGATCGCATCCCAAGGACCGTGCTGGGTATTTACCGCGACTTTCATGCCTGGCTTGAGCTTGCCTTTCAACTTCTCGTGGCCGTGCAAGTGTTTGATCGGAATACGCTGGACCGCACCCTCCTGACGCACGCCATAACCCTGCTCGGGAGTAATGCTGAGCGTGGTTTTATCGCCCGCTTGTTTACCTTCCAGCGCCTCTTCCAATGCTGCAAGCAAACCATTGTGGCCGTGCAGGTAAAGGGTGGGGTCGGATTCGTAAGAGGATTCGAGCAGCTCGCCGCCCGTTTCGCTGAGGCGGTAATGAAAACTGACAACTTTGTCGGCAGAGATTTGCATAGCAACTCCAAATAGGATGTTTTAGTAGAAATAGTTTTTTGAGGGCGCGGATTGTCGCTGATTTGGTTAGCAGGGGCAAAATAAAAAGACGATCAAGTCAAACTACGCAACTTGGCGGCTTTTTCATCCCGATTACCTGCTGGATAATCCATCGACGTATGATGCGCCCCTCACCAACAGACATGCATTTATGACAACACATTTGCCCCCACTAGCAATCCCCACACTTTCTGACATCGCCGATTTTGATCCCCATGGGGCGCAAGAGGCGAACGCGGTGTGCCTATGGCTTTTGGATATCAACAAATTTACTGCCGCACATTACACCGAGGCGGAGCGAATCATGGGCGACAGTGAACGCGAACGAGCGCAAAAAATTATCCGCGGCAAAGAGGCCTATATCGCCAGCCGATGGCTGCTGCGTAAAGTGCTCGCAGGTTATACCGACAGCGCCCCCGAGGCGGTGGAGTTGTTGCGCAGCAACAGGGGCAAACCATTCCTCGCGCACAACAGCAATATCCAGTTCAACTTGAGCCACAGCGGGCACTGGGCGCTATTGGCCGTAGGCGATGCATTATTGATTGGCGCCGATATAGAGGAAGTAAGAACCACGCGGGATCTATCCGGAATCGCCGAAAGCTACTATCACCACAACGAATTTGCCCAGATGCAAAGATTGGATGCCGCAGCGCAAGCGGACTATTTTTATCGCCTCTGGACCCTCAAGGAAGCGTTCTTTAAAGCTACAGGATCAGGAATTTCAGCCGGCTTGGATAAAATCGAATTTACACTGTCAGCTAATAATATTAGTGCGGACATCGCCAGCGAACTCGACGCCGGCAGCACTTACTGGCAGTTCCAACAATGGGCATTGGGCCCCCGCGATTATTGCGCACTCGCCTACAAAGACCCGCGCCACCTGGATATAAAATGGTTCGATGCATTGGCCTTGCCAGCTTTTCCTTGACTCTCAGGCCTCCACTGCTAGCATTGCCGCCTGAAAATTTCATCCTGACTCAATAAGAACCTACCATGTTGCCATTCCACCAAGCCGTTAAAGACGACTTCAGCGCCGTCAACCAACTCATCATCGACAAACTCCATTCGGACGTCGGCCTGGTTGAAAATATTGGCCATTACTTGGTAGAAGCCGGCGGCAAACGTCTCCGCCCATTGCTTGTCCTGCTCACCGCCAATGCGCTGGGTTACAAAGGCAAAGATCACCTGTCGCTCGCAGCGATTATCGAATTTATCCACACCGCAACCTTGTTACACGACGATGTGGTCGATATGTCCAATCTGCGCCGCGGCCGCCCGACTGCCAATGCCCAGTGGGGCAATGCACCGAGCGTTTTGGTAGGCGATTTCCTCTACTCGCGCGCGTTCCAGATGATGGTCGGCATTGGCAGCATGGAAGTGATGGCAATCCTCAGCGATACCACCAATGTCATCGCCGAGGGGGAAGTGCAGCAATTGGTGAACGCCAAAGACCCGAATGTAAACGAAGAGAATTACTTCCGCGTCATCGATAAAAAAACCGCCATCCTGTTCGCGGCCGCCTGCGAAGTGGCCGCCGTACAATGTGGCGCGACCGCAGCTCAACGTGAAGCCTTGCGCTTGTATGGCCGCCATGTCGGCGTCGCCTTTCAATTGGTGGACGATGCGCTGGATTACACCGGCGATGCAGCCACACTTGGCAAGAACGTTGGCGACGACCTGGCCGAAGGCAAACCCACCCTGCCGCTGATTCACGCTATGCGCACCGGCACCCAGGCGCAATCCGAACTCGTGGCCAATGCCATTCGCACTGGCGATGCCAGCCAATTGCCCGCCGTGCTGGAAATCGTCCAGGCTACTGGTGGCATGGCTTATACACTGGATGCCGCCCGGCAACAGGTCCAACAAGCGCTCGTACAATTGCAGCAATTGCCGGACAATACTTACACCACCGCCATGAAACAGTTGGCCGAATTCTCATTGGCACGCAGCTTTTAACGGCAGATACCAAGGCCCGGCACCCGCTCATACGCCCTTACCGGCGATACCGCAGCGCGCGCCGTCCAACTGGACAACTGAGCCATAGCAGTTAGAATGGCGCACTTTTGTGCTGGCAAACCGGCACGCAATGATCACTAGCAGAGTAAACTCCATGACTCCCTTTGAACCCAAAAGCTCCTACAGCCGCGAAGACCTGCTTCTCTGTGGCGATGGCAAATTGTTTGGCCCAGGCAATGCACAACTGCCAAAACCCAATATGTTAATGCTCGACCGCATTGCACATATCAGCCAAACCGGCGGCGAATTTGGCAAAGGTGAAATCGTGGCAGAGCTGGATATCAGCCCTGACCTGTGGTTCTTCGAATGCCATTTCCCGGGCGACCCGGTAATGCCAGGCTGCCTGGGTCTGGATGCCATGTGGCAATTGGTCGGTTTCTTTTTGGGCTGGAAAGGCAACCCCGGCCGCGGCCGCGCACTGGGCTGTGGCGAAGTGAAATTCACCGGCCAAATCCTGCCTACCGCAAAAAAAATCACCTATCACATCAATCTGAAGCGCGTGATCGAACGCAAACTGATTATGGGTATCGCTGATGGCCGCGTATCCTGCGATGGCAAAGACATCTATTTCGCCCACGACCTGCGTGTTGGCCTGTTCCAGAACACTGACAGCTTCTAGTTGTCCACAATAACAATAACGGGCGAGCGCCTGACTGCTTATGGCATAATGCTCGCCTTTCACCCGATTTAAGCACGCCAGACGCAAACCAGTGGTTCAGGCGCTGTAACTACAAAGAGGTAGCCTATGAAACGCGTTGTTGTTACCGGTATGGGAATTGTGTCCTGTCTGGGCAATGATAAAAATGCGGTGTTAGATGCATTGCGCGCTGGCCGTTCCGGTATCAAATTCCAGGAAACTTACAAAGAAAAAGGCTTTCGCAGCCATGTTGCGGGTTCTGTTGATATCAATTTGTCCGAGCTGATCGACCGCAAAATCCTGCGTTTTATGGGCGATGCCGCCGCTTATGCCTATCTCTCCATGCAGCAAGCCATTGCCGATGCAGGCTTGAGCGAAGAACAAGTGTCCAACGAACGCACCGGTATCATCATGGGTTCGGGCGGCGCTTCATCAATGAATCTGGTAGAAGCCGCCGATATCCTGCGTGAAAAAGGCCTTAAGCGTGTTGGTCCCTATCGCGTAACGCAAACCATGGGCAGCACTACCTCTGCGTGTCTGGCAACACCATTCAAGATCAAGGGTGTCAACTATTCAATCTCCTCTGCCTGTGCGACCAGCGCCCACTGTATTGGCGTAGCCCTGGAGCAAATCCAATTGGGCAAACAGGACGTGGTTTTTGCCGGTGGCGGCGAGGAAGAGCACTGGACCCTGACCGCACTGTTTGATGCGATGGGCGCACTTTCCACCAAATACAACGAAACTCCCGGCCAGGCTTCACGCGCATATGATGCAAACCGCGATGGCTTTGTGATCGCAGGCGGCGGTGGCTGCCTGGTGATTGAAGAATACGAACACGCCAAGGCGCGCGGCGCGAAGATTTATGCCGAAATCGTTGGCTATGGCGCCACCTCCGATGGCTACGACATGGTGGCACCGTCCGGCGAAGGTGCGACGCGCTGTATGAAACAAGCACTGGCGACGGTAGAAGGTGATATCGACTATATCAACTCCCACGGCACCTCCACCCCTGTAGGCGACCTGGCTGAGCTTAAAGCCATCAAAGCAACCTTTGGCGATAAGATCCCCGCTATCAGTTCCACCAAATCACTCTCTGGCCACAGCTTGGGAGCTACCGGTGTGCAAGAGGCTATTTACAGCCTGTTGATGATGGAAAACGACTTTGTTTGCGCCTCTGCCAATATCGAAACCCTCGATCCGGAAGCGGAAGGCATGCCGATTGTGCTTAAGCGTCAGGACGGCGTGAAGTTGAATCGCGTTATGTCCAACAGCTTCGGCTTCGGTGGTACTAATGCGACCCTGGTTTTTCAAAGAATCTAAACGGGCAGCGCATTTAATTCGCATCGAGCTATAAAAAAACCGCGAGTTGCCCGGCAGCTCGCGGTTTTTTTATTTCCGGCTTTTTAAACCAACCCGGATTATTGCACCAACTTCACCCGCTCGCGGTTGTGCAGCCACTGCTTCACCAATGGCAGCAGGCTCGGACGCCAGGAGCGCGCTTGAATACCAAAACAATCGCGCGCGCGGCGGCAGCCGAGGATCGCACTGAGCGGTTCATCGACAGGTTCAGTATCAATCAGGCTCAGGCTGGGTTCAGCGGTAAGGAGCTGCTGCTGGATCAAGAGCTGCAACAAGTGTTCGGCAAATTCGTCTTCCGTACAGGCATCGCTGCTGCAGTAATGCATGACGCCCCAATTTTCAGCGCCGCAATAGATTTGCTTGCCCATTGCCACCGCTACGCGCGCGACGTCGGAAAGCGAAGTAGGCGCACCGCGCAGACGGCGATTGACACTGACCGAAGCGCCCGCCAAAAATGCCCCTAACAGGCGGCTTAACAAATTATCCCCATAAGCCCCAATCACCCAACTCAAGCGCAGAATAATATGCCGGGGCACCCGCTCCGCGATTAAGCGTTCCGCCTCTACAAACGCGCGGCCGGTATCATTGAGCGGTGCCACCGCGTCTTTTTCACTATGGGTGCCTTTGCTGTCGCCGCCAAAAACGCTGTAGCTGGACAAATGAATCAGCGGGGTTTGCCGCTCGGCACAGGCCTGCGCGAGCTGGTCAGCGGTACTAACCAAGGTCGCTTGTTTACCCGGCAGGAACGCGGCTTCCCAGCCGCGACAGTTGATAATCAAATCCGGCTGGTGCTTGTGCAAATAAGCTGGCAGGCTTTGGGAATCAGACCAATCCAACTCAGCGGCATCGGGCATCAGCAGCTTGAAGGGCTCGCGCTCCAACTCATGCTCCAGCGCCTTGCCCAAAGGGGAAATTACATCGGTTAACAATAACTTGAATGACATTGCGATCTGCATACCCGTAAAATTTTCCTGCATATTAGCAGCAGAACCCGCTGCCACTGCAAGGGTAATTCGAGCGCGAAAGCCTTATACTGCGCGCCCTTTTTTGAATCCTTACCAGCGCCATTGACGGAATCGCACCAGCCATGAGCCAACCTCCGCTTAGCATACATCTCGATCTTGCCATTATCGGCGGCGGCGTTGCCGGGCTCTGGCTGGCCAATCGGGCCAAAAGCGCGGGCTATAATCTCGCCCTGTTCGAGAATAAAGCGCTTGGCAGCGACCAAACATTGGCATCGCAAGGCATGATCCACGGCGGAATGAAGTACACCCTTGCCGGCGCGTTAACCGGCGCATCCGAGGCTATCGCCGACATGCCCAGGCACTGGCGCAATTGCCTGTGCGGCGAAGGCGATGTCAACCTGCGCCACACCCGCATCCTTAGCGATCACTTCTTTATGTGGTCGGGGGATGATTTGGGCAGCAAACTCACCAGCTTCCTCGCCAGCAAAATTACCCGCGGCCGGGTCGAGCCGGTACATGAAGACCGCCGCCCCCCGCTGCTGCGCAACAGAGACTTTGCCGGCAGCCTGTATCGCCTGGAAGACATAGTGATCGATGCCCACAGCCTGGTCGCCAACCTGGCCAACAACGTCGAAGGCAGCTGCTTCCAGATCGATTGGTCACACGCCACACTAAACAAAAGCGCAAACGGGACGGTCAGCCTCGTTATTGATACGCCGGCACAGACAATTGAGATCCACGCGCAGCGATTTATCTTTACCGCCGGCAAAGGCAATGCCGCACTTTTACAGCAATTGGGCCTGCAAAGCCCGGCGATGCAATTGCGCCCGCTGCAACAGGTAATGGTTAAACACCAGCACCCATTTGATTTTTATGGCCACTGCCTCGGGCGCGAGACTACGCCGCGCCTGACAATCTCCAGCCACCGCCTGCCCGATGGCGGCCATGTGTGGTATCTGGGTGGCAGCCTCGCCGAAAAAGGCGCAGGCATGGCGCCCG
>DATIGS010000005.1:0-25205 GCA_035481425.1 Cellvibrio sp.
GCGCAAGGGCGAAAGCTCACCAGCATTTTTTTTGGCGGCGGTACGCCGAGCATGTTATCGGCGCAAGCGATTGGTCAGATTTTAAAAGATGCCGAAAATATTATTGGTTTTGAACCTGATATTGAAATAACTCTTGAGGCCAATCCCGGCACTTTTGAGCAGGAAAAGTTTTCCGGTTTTCGCGCGACAGGCGTTAATCGTTTATCAATCGGCATCCAAAGTTTTAATGACCAACAATTAAAACTGCTTGGCCGTGTGCACGGGCGCGATGAAGCCCTGCGCGCAGTGGGAGTCGCCCGCAAGGCGGGCTTCGATAATATCAACCTGGATTTGATGCATGGCTTACCGGAGCAATCGGTTGAAGCTGCCAAAGCCGATTTGCAACAGGCAATCGATCTCGCACCGGAACATATCTCCTGGTATCAATTGACGATCGAACAAAATACCGCATTTTATTCTGCGCCCCCGGTGTTACCCGAGGAAGAAATTCTCGCGGATATCCAGGATGCCGGCCTCGAATTATTAGCCGCAGCGGGTTACGCACAGTATGAAATTTCTGCCTATGCGCGCGACCAAAAACGCGCGCGTCACAATATGAATTACTGGGAGTTTGGCGATTATCTCGGCATAGGCGCAGGCGCCCACGGCAAAATTACATTGCCAATAGAAAATAAAATCCTGCGGTTATGGAAAACCCGCCTGCCAAAACATTATCTGGATGCAGCGCAAAGCCAGAAAATTTCCATCAATCTGGGTGGGCATCAAAATGTATTTGGTGGTGGCAGCGATTTGTTAACCCCTGAGGCATTGCCGCTGGAGTTTATGATGAATGCGCTGCGCTTGCATTCCGGGGTGCCCATGAATTATTTCAGCGAACGCACAGGCCTCCAATGGCAACAACTTGAGTCGCAGTGGAATCAGCTGGAGCAACAGAAGCTGGTCGAAATTGTGAATGGATTTATACGCCCTACTCCTTTGGGGCGCCGTTTTTTGAATCGCGTATTGCAAGAGTTTATGCAGGACGACGCATAGACATAGGAGGATTAGGGAAGTGTGCTCAAGCCTTTATCTTTTGGCGTAACCTCAACCCAAACCAATTCAGTTTTCGGTTCCAGATTGTTCCCATAGGCTTTAACGCAGCGATAAATTTTGCCATCTTTTTCCAACACGGCGCCAAGCGAATTCCCCGTATTATTCAAGATACACAATTTCCCTTCTTTCACTTGTTGCATGGTGGTTTCTTTACTTAATCCGCTATGATCGTGGCCTTCATGAGCCAATACCATACTGCTGCAAGCCAGGGTAAAACCGAAGGTGAATATCGGCGATTTTTTTATTGTTGTTTTCATTGCTGCTCTCATTGTGGGTTCCAGTAGGTTGATTTTTAAAATTTGGATGAGCTTAGCAGACCCGTGACCGAGCGGGTAATCTTTAGTAAAGCCATTTGCCAGCTTGAGTTATTCCGTAGTTTTATAGGTTTTTTTACTACAGGAGTGGATTCAATGACCGATACCAGTCGCCGTAATTTTTTAACTGCCAGTGCTGTCGCCGGTGCCGCTTTGGTGGCGGGCGATGCTATAGCAAAGCCTGCAAGTGGGAGCCCTGCTATGCCTAAATTATTGCATCATGTTTTTTTCTGGCTTAAAGATCCGGAGTCGAAAGCAGATCGCGACAAACTTATCGCGGGTGTTAAATCTCTCGCCGCAATTGAGACGGTGCGCAGCATCCATGTGGGTGTGCCTGCATCGACCGAGAAGCGCGAGGTGGTGGATAATTCTTACCATGTTTCAGAATTGCTCGGCTTTGATGATGTAGCGGGCCAGGATGCTTATCAGGTGCATCCGTTACACAAAAAATTTGTCGATGAACACCAGCATTTGTGGAGCAAGGTTGTGGTCTACGACGCGCTCGCAGTGGATTGATTTGAGCTGTCACTAATAAATGGTGCCGATAATAAAAAACCCGCTGCGGTAATCCCGAGCGGGTTTTTTATTAATCCGTTCAGCAGCGCTATTTTTACAGCTCTATGTCGTAATCAATAATCACTGGCATATGGCTGGAAAACTGTTGGGTCTTGTAGATTGTGGCGTACTCCACTTTGGGGCCGAGGCTATTGGAGACAACCTGGAAATCAGTGCGCCAGCCGTCGCCGTCGTCTTTCAGGCCTTTTGGCCACCAGCTGTACTCATCGCCGTCTTTGTTTACCTTGCGGAATGCATCCACATAGCCGATTTGATTGAACAATTGGCTCAACCATTGGCGCTCATGGGGCAAAAAGCCGGAGTTGTGTTGGTTGGCAGTGCTGTTGCTCACATCTTTAGGCGTGTGTGCCATTTGCCAATTGCCGCAAAAAATATATTCGCGACGTTTGCGGGTAATTTTGTCCAGATGCGCTTGGAAGTCATCAAAGAATTTGATTTTAACTTCCTGCGATTCCATCTCGGAACTGGCGCTAGGGGCAAGGAGTGAGCCGATACTTAATTGCTCAAAATCCACCTGCAGGTAACGGCCTTCCATATCAACACCCGAGGCGAAACCCAGGCCATAAATAAGCGCCTTGGGTTGCATGCGAGTGTAAATCGCAACACCGTTGTAATGTTTGGTTCCTGAATCGAAAAAATAGGCGTGATAGCCCTCAAGTTCGAACTCGGGTTTTTCCAGCTCGCGCTCCAGTGCGCGTAGATCCTGCAAACAGATAAAATCTGCATCCTGATTGGCGAGCCAAGTGTATAGGCCGCGTTGCGCCGCCTGAAAAATACCATCGACGCTAAGACTGATAACTCTCATGTTAGCCCCTTGATTACGGACTGTGTATCATACCCGAGCTTTGTGTGATTGTGTTACCGCCAAGACTGGGTTTTTTGTGGTAGACGTTACGAATTTTCACATCCTTACATTTGACTGGCTGCGGCGGCCCAAATGCGGGTCTGGCTCCTGGGCGAGACCTCGTTGTATTTATTTTTGTCATCTCAAACTTAGTTCATAGTCGGATACTTTGCATGGAAAAATACCAATTTGATTTCATTCAGCTGGCAGTTAAACACCAGGCGCTATGCTTTGGTGAATTTTTGCTCAAGTCGGGCCGCACCAGCCCCTATTTTTTCAATGCTGGCAAATTCCAGACGGGCCAGGCATTGGCAGAGCTGGGCCGTTATTATGCGGCGGCTATCACTGCATCTGGCGTTGAATTCGATATAGTGTTTGGCCCTGCCTATAAGGGTATTCCATTGGCAGCCACCACCGCGATTGCTTTGGCTGACCAGCATCAGCGCGACTTGCCTTACTGTTACAACCGCAAAGAAGCCAAAGACCATGGCGAAGGCGGCACTCTGGTAGGTGCGCCGCTGCAGGGGAACGTTCTGATCGTGGATGATGTCATTACCGCAGGCACTGCGGTGCGCGAGGTGATGGGGATTATCGCCAATGCCGGCGCAAAACCGGCGGCAGTACTGATTGGCCTCAACCGGCAGGAAAAAGGCCAAGGGCAAATCTCGGCAATCCAGGAAGTGGAACAAACCTTCGGTATTCCGGTGATTAGCATTATCAATTTAAATCACATCATTGATTATCTTGAAAGCCAAAGTGGGCAAGAAGCAATGGTGGAAAAAATCAAAGCGTATCGCGCGACCTACGGTGTAGATCTGACGTGATGATGAAGGGGTGACTGAACCAGATGCGTAGCTTGTTATTGGTATTGATCGCTTGTTGTTCGTTGATGACCGCTGGTTGGGTTGTAGCTGCTGATCAATCGAGCGGTAAAGTGGTTTATCGCTATAAAAACAAGGATGGCATTACGGTGTTGGATAGCTCGATTCCGCCGCAGTACGTCAATAATGGCTACGAAATCCTGTCGCTGAGCGGCAAGGTGCTCAAAGTAGTTGCACCCGTAGTACAAGGCGAGGAAGGCGCGCGTTTACAGCGCGAAAAAGCAGAGCGCGAAGAGCGCGAGCGCGCCGATATCCAACTGCGCCGCAGTTATAGCAACGTTGCCGATATAGATGCAGCCAAAACCCGTAACCTGGAAAGCTTGCGCGGCAATATCAGCATTTTGCAGGCCAACCTCGCCTCGGCGAAGACGCGTTTGCAAGGCTATCAATCGCAAGCCGCTGCGATTGAACGCAGCGGCCGCCAACTGCCGGACGACCTGCAAAAAAATATCAATAATTTGGTGCAGGAGGAAAAAGACATCCAACTGCAGATTCAACAACGTGAAGCGGAATACACCGAGGTGGCAAAAAAATTTGATGAAGACCGCGAACGTTTTATTGAAATATCCAAATAATTTTTGTTTTGCGCAAATAAAAAAACCGGCAAATGCCGGTTTTTTTATGTCTGGAATTTGGCGAGTTTAATTGGCGATCAAAAATCCCTGTGCGATGAGTTGCCATTGGGCCTGCCAGTGTTCAGTGGGAAGGCGGCGAAATTCGGTGCGGACAAATTCCGCGATGCGGCCATCGACCAGTGCGATTAATAAATTAGCGGCAGCAGCAACGGGCAATTGTGGCTGCAAGCCTTCGCGCAATTCTGCTTCGCGCAAAATTTGTTTTAATTGGGTTTCAATGCGATCAAAAAATTGCGCAATGCGCACCCGCAAACGCTCGGTTTCGCCGGTGAGTGCATCACCGGTCAATAAGCGGGTAAGGCCCGGATTGCGCTCGGCGAAAGTCAGTAGCAAGGAGAGAATTTTTTCGCAGCGTTTTAGCGCGGACTTTTCTTCGGCCAACACTAAAGTGATGCGCGAAAAAATGGTTTCCTCGATAAATTCGATCAATCCTTCAAACATTTTGGATTTGCTGGGGAAGTGGCGATAGAGCGCTGCTTCCGATACGCCAACCTCTTTTGCCAATGCTGCGGTGGTGATGCGTTCCCCCGGGCTGGCTTCCAGCATGCGCGCCAGGCATTCAAGAATTTGTTGGCGACGCGGGGTTTTGCTTGAGGATTTAATCATAGCGACTCCGTTCTAAAGGGTGCACGCCACATCCAGGCGTGCGCCCTTAATAGGATCAGGCATTGCGAGCTTTGTTGGTGATCAATGTGCCTACACCGGCATCGGTGAAAATTTCCAGCAGCACTGCGTGATCAACGCGGCCATCGATAATATGCGCGCTGGTGACACCGGCTTTTACGGCGTCCAATGCGCAGGCGATCTTCGGCAGCATGCCGCCATAGATAGTACCGTCGGCAATCAAACCATCGACTTGTTCAGTGCTGAGGCCGGTTAATACTTTGCCTTGTTTATCTTGCAGGCCGGAAACATTGGTGAGCAGCATTAATTTTTCGGCACGCAAAAATTCAGCAATTTTTCCGGCGACCAAATCGGCGTTGATATTGTAAGAGGCGCCGTCTTCACCGACGCCAATCGGCGCGATCACTGGAATAAAATCACTGTTGATCAACATGTCGATCACCGATGTGTTTACGTTTTGCACTTCGCCAACGTGACCTATATCGAGAATTTCCGGAGCGAGCATTTCCGGAGTTTTGTGGGTGACGGTTAATTTTTTCGCCTGGATTAATTTGCCATCTTTACCGGTCAAACCAATCGCCTGGCCGCCGTTGCGATTGATCAGGCTGACGATTTGTTTGTTCACGGTGCCGCCGAGCACCATTTCCACTACATCCATAGTGGCGCTGTCGGTAACGCGCATGCCGTTGATAAATTCGGATTTGATGTTGAGTTTTTCCAGCAAGCTGCCAATTTGTGGGCCGCCGCCATGCACAACGACCGGATTCATGCCGACCAGTTTCATCAGCACGATATCGCGTGCAAAACTGTTTTGCAGTTCCTCACCTTCCATTGCATTGCCGCCAAATTTTACGACGACGGTTTTGCCGGTGAAGCGCTGGATGTAAGGCAGGGCTTCGGTTAATACATTGGCGATATTCATCGCTGATTCGCGGTTTAGTGACATAGCAAATTAATCCTGTGAATTTAAATTGAAGGTTAAACGGTTATCGATCTTGAGCAATTCCCGTTTGAATATTTGCTGGATTTTTTCCAGTGAGTCGTGCGATTCCGCTTCAAAGCGCAGCGTCAACGCGGGCGATGTATTGGAGGCGCGTACCAGTCCCCAGCCTTTGGTGTAGTCCACGCGCAGGCCATCAATAGTAGTGACCGTGCCATTGGCAAAATCGCCCAGTTCTCCGAGTTTGGTAATCAACCCGAATTTATCGATGTCGGGAACGGCGATTTTAATTTCCGGTGTCGAATAGAGTTGCGGAAATGCGGCAAAAATATCATCGATTTTCTGGTCGCGCAGGGTGATGATTTCCAACAAACGCGCCATGGCGTAAATACCATCATCAAAACCATACCAGCGGTCTTTGATAAAAATATGCCCTGAATATTCGCCACCGATCAATGCCTGCGTCTCTTCTATTTTGGCTTTCATGGGCGAGTGGCCGGTTTTCCACATAATCGGGCGGCCGCCGTAACTGCTGATCACCTGATTCAATTGGCGCGAGCATTTTACGTCGAACAATACGTCGGCGCCGGGGTTGCGCGAGAGCACATCCCGGGCGAACAACATTAATAAACGGTCTGGCCAGATAATATCGCCCTTGGGGGTAACCACTACCAGTCGGTCGCCATCGCCATCAAACGCCACGCCAATATCGGCATTGGTTTCCTGTACTTTGGCAATCAATGCCTGCAAGTTTTTTTCGACCGTTGGGTCCGGGTCATGATTGGGAAATTCGCCATCGAGATCGCAAAAAAGCGGGATCACATCGCAGCCCAATTCTTCAAATAATTGCGGTGCAACTGTGCCAGGTACGGCGTTGCCGGCATCGACCACAATCGATACGTTGCTGGCGAGGGCCACATCGGAAAAGATGCGGTCGATATAATCCGAAATAATGGTGCGCGGCGTTTCTTCGCCCAGCCCCTGATGGAAACGCTGGGCGATAATGCGCGAGCGCAAATCGACTACGGCCTCATCGGCGAGCGCGCGATTATTGATGACTACTTTGAAGCCGTTGTACTCCTTGGGATTATGGCTTGCGGTTACCATAACCCCGCTGCTGGTGTCATCGAAATGGAAAGTGGAAAAGTACATCAGCGGTGTGGGTACTACGCCGATATTAATCACGTTGCAGCCGGAGCGCAGGATGCCGCGTATTAACGCTTGGGTCAGCGCCTCGCTGTGGGTGCGGCCATCGCGCGCCACCACAATCGATTGCTCGCCCTGATCAATGGCTTCACTGCCAACGGCCTGGCCGATTAATTGGGCGAGTTCGGGCGTGATCTGGCTGCCGACCAAACCGCGAATATCGTAGGAGCGGAAAATTTCCGCCGGCACATCTTCTTCGCTGATTTTACTGCGTGTGGCGCTATTGGATTTTTTGCCGGATGCCTGATGCAGGCCGAGAATATTTTCATCCTCGTCGATCACGGCTATGTCGAGAATATCCTGCTTCTGGAACAACGGGCTGGTCAGGGCATCGTCAGTAGTGACTGATTCCTTGCTGGTTTTGGCTACGTCGGCGACGGAGGGTGGAACCGCCTCTTGCTCGCCCAATTCCATGCGCACCAGAATTTTGCTGAGGAACCAGGCCAGCGCCAAGCTGCCCGAGAGGATCACGCTGGTTATCGCCAGCCAGAGTGTGGGTAATTCTTCGGCGGCGTTCAAGAGTTCA
Source organism: Cellvibrio sp. (assembly GCA_035481425.1). Classification (GTDB taxonomy): domain Bacteria; phylum Pseudomonadota; class Gammaproteobacteria; order Pseudomonadales; family Cellvibrionaceae; genus Cellvibrio. Next base: position 7,639 of record DATIGS010000005.1, read on the forward strand.
TCCGATGGCGTAAATTTGACTAGCAAATGGCTGCCGTCGACCTTGCTCTCCATGCTGGTGCCGGCATTTCCGGCGCCCAGTTTTTTGACGATTTGGGGTGGGGTGCCGGTGAATTGTTGCAAGAGCTGGGATTCCCCCAGGTTTTTTTCGGCGGAGTCAAACAGGTTGATTAGCTCCGCGGCATCGATGGTGACCATCAGTGAACCCAGTGGTGCACTTTTATCATCAGTGGCGAGCGGGCGAATCCAGTTGAGCATCCAGTGATCGTTGATCATCACCAGTTCAGGCAGCGCCGGCTTGCGCTGTTCCGCGCGCTGGATCAAATCCAGCTCCGCGTAGCGGATAGGAAACTCTGCCTCCCGGTCCAGCTGCGCACTGCCTGTTGGAATCAAGCGCACTTTAAGCGCGGAAGGTGTAGCGCGCAGCCATTTATTCTCCAATAAGTCGCGCGCTTCAGGTGTATTGGCCGGATTGGTTAAATCCAGGCTGGCAACCAGTTCGGCTTCGGCAGCGAGTGTATTGATCAGTTGTGTCTGCTGCTGGAAATAGCGGCTGAGGTTCGCTCCCTGCTGGTTAACCTCTTCCTGCGTCAATGCGAGCAAATTGTCCTGCTGCTGTTGTACAACCAGTTTCTGGTAAAGCACATAGCCAAGCACCAGGTTAATAACCAGGGCGATGCCTAATAAAATCAGCAGGATTTTTTGCTGCACCGCCGCTTTGCGTTTGGCGGCTTCCAGGGCGCGCTGTGCGCTGCGCGAGAGATGCGTGCCCGCGTCAGTTTTGATTTTTGTTAGATCCTTTGGGTTCACGCTGGTACCTTTTCGTTGATCGGAAACCGGCAGTTTGTCGGAGCACAAACCGGCGGCTTATCGGGTTGTTATTTTTTGGGCAAAGAGTGCGATAAGTTCGCGCGCCAATTGTTGTTTGCTGCGTTGGCTGATGTCGGTCACGTTATTCCTATCCACCAGCGTCACCGCGTTGTCATCGCTGTTAAAACCGATACTGCTGTCGCTAATGTTATTGGCGACCACCAGGTCCAGATTCTTGCGTGCAAGTTTTACGCGCGCGTACTCCAGCAAATTCTCGCTTTCTGCCGCAAAACCAACGGTATAGGGTTTGGGCTCCAGTGCTGCGACGCTGGCCACTATGTCGGGATTCTTCACCAGCGTCAGGGTGAGGGTGTCATCGTTGCCTTTCTTGATTTTCTGGGTGGCAACCTGTTCCGGGCGATAGTCCGCCACGGCGGCAGCGGCGATAAACAGATCGCAATCCTGCGCCTCATGCAAACTGGCCGCATGCATCTCGGCGGCGCTGGTGACATTGATGCGCTCTACGCGCGCGGGCGTCTCCAACTGGGTCGGCCCGCTGATCAAAATGGTGCGCGCGCCCGCTTCGGCCGCCGCAAGCGCCAGTGCATAACCCATCTTGCCCGAGCTGTGGTTGCTCAGGTAGCGCACCGGGTCGAGCGCTTCACGCGTGGGGCCGGCGGTAATCACCACCTTTTTGCCTGCGAGGCTGCCAGGGGTAAACAGGCCGGCAGCAGCATCGACCAGCTGCAGTGGCTCAAGCATGCGCCCTGGGCCCACATCGCCACAGGCTTGGCTGCCTTCGGCCGGGCCGAAAATATGGATGTCGCGTTTGCGCAACAACTCGAGATTGGCCTGGGTTGCCGGATTGCGCCACATGCCCTGGTTCATCGCCGGGGCTATGGCGAGCGGCGCGGCGGTGGCGAGGCAAATACTGGTGAGCAGGTCATTGCCCATACCCTGGGTGAGGCGCGCGATAAAATCGGCGGTTGCTGGCGCGACCAAGACTAAATCGGCCCAGCGCGCCAGCTGGATATGGCCCATGCCCGCTTCGGCTTCCGGGTCGAGCAAATGGGTATGCACCGGATTGCCGGAGAGCGCCTGCATAGTCAGCGGGGTAATAAATTCCTGGGCCGCCGGGGTCATCACCACCTGCACACTGGCACCGGCGTCTTGCAGGCGGCGGACCAGATCGGCACTTTTATAGGCAGCAATACCACCGGTAACGCCGAGCAGAATCTGTTTATTGGCTAATGAGGTCATAACTAGTGAGGCCATAAAGGGGCGAGTGATCTCGTTGGTGGAAACTATATTTTGGTCGTGCGCGATAGATTCGAGCGGCAGAGCGCGCCTCCAATGAACAACCTTAGCCCTGCCTGTTGTAATTAGCCACTAACGGCACCAGCCCCGTAAGGCTTGACGAAAGCGGCTTAAGATACCATTCTTGCCCGCGTTTTCGTACCGCTTGATGGCGATGCTGCCAGCGCGAACGAAAACCGCAATCAGGGAAGCTCCACATCCATATAAAAGGAATTCATTATGTCTATCGCCCACTGGCCTGCGGCCGAACGTCCCCGCGAAAAACTCCTCTCCCTTGGTCCTCGCGCCCTATCCGATGCCGAACTGCTCGCCATCTTCCTGCGCGTTGGCTGCGTGGGTAAGTCGGCGGTCGACCTGGCACGCGAACTCTTGCAGGAATACGGTGGCTTGCGCCAACTGCTGGAGGCCTCCCAAGCCGAGTTCTGTAAAGGCCTGGGCTTGGGCAGCGCCAAATATGCCCAGCTCCAGGCGGTACTGGAGATGGGGCGACGGCATTTATCGGCCGCGCTGCAAGCGGGCGATTTGCTCACCAGTCCTGATCTGGTGCGCCAATACCTGAGTGCGCAATTGCGCCACCAGCCGCGCGAAGTATTTGCGGTCTTGTTCCTGGATAGCCAGAACCGCCTCATCACTTACGAAGAACTCTTCTTCGGCACTATCGATGGGGCCTCCGTCTACCCCCGCGAAGTTGTGCGGCGCGCGTTGGCGCACAACTGTGCCGCGGTTATTTTCAGTCATAACCACCCCAGTGGGGTAGCGGAACCCAGCCAGGCTGACTGTCGCATCACGCGGCGATTGCAGGCGGCTCTGGAATTAATCGATGTGCGGGTGATCGACCATATGGTGGTCGGCGATAGCGAGGTTATTTCCTTCGCCGAACGTGGCTTACTCTGATTGGTGGTCTACTTTAGTCTATGGTTGCTGTGATGAATTTGGTGTCAATTCCCGCGCGGAATCCAAATTTCTGCTATACCCAGACTGATCCAGAGGGAGATGTATCCCCTGACTTATTGGATGACAATTGTGAACGACCATTTGGACATACTGCTGGACATGCTCTCCGCGCTGCCCGATCCCGTATTTGTGTTAACTGAATCAGGGCGCTACGCCGCGCTGATTGGCGGGCAGGATCGCCAGCATTATCACGACGGTGCGCATCTGGTCGATTTCAGCCTCTACGATGTACTACCCACAGCCAAGGCCGATTGGTTCCTGGAGCAGATCATCACCACCCTTGCACACGGCCAACTGCGGATTGTCGAATACGGCCTTGCGGGCAGCGACGTCGACGGCCTGGATACCCAACAGGGGCCGGAAGGCGAAATCTGGTTCGAAGGGCGCATCCAGCCATTGCCGATGCCGGTTAAGAATGAGCGCGCAGTGGTCTGGGTCGCCTGCAATATTACCCGTCGCCATCAACTTGAAACCCAGCTCCAACTGTTAAGTGAAACCGATGAGCTCACTGGCGCGAGCAATCGGCGTAAATTGCTGGATGCGCTTACGCTCTCGCTGCGCCGCTTCCGCGAGCGGCAGACACCGACCGCGGTGGTATTAATGGACGTGGATTACTTCAAAACCATCAATGACCGCTTTGGGCACATTGCCGGTGATAAAGTGCTGCACGGCATTGCCCATCGCGCCATGGCGCATCTGCGTGAGGGCGACCTGTTCGCGCGTTTTGGCGGCGAAGAGTTCGCGTTGCTCTTGCCCAACACAACGCTGGATGCAGCACAAGTGATTGCCGAGCGCCTGCGTCTGGCGATTGCCAGCGGCGATTTCCTACCCGATGGCGAATCCCTACAGCCCGAAAAAAATCCGCAGCTAGAAGTCACTGTGAGCATGGGCTTGAGCCTGGTCCAGTCGCAGGACAAGGATATCGAAGCGGTGTTGCGCCGCGCTGACGATGCGCTCTATCAAGCCAAGCGTAACGGGCGCAACTGTTTAGTCGTGGAAGAATGATGCAAGGGGAGCAGTCGATCGAGCCAATTGCCGACAAGTCTGAACCATTAAGAAAAAAGCAGAGTTTTTTGGTCAAAAAAACAGCTTTTCGTTGCTATTGCAGGACTGTTTTGGTATAAAACGCGGCTCTTTGCGGCAGGGTTGTGAAGACGCACTAAGAGAGCGTCGTTTCCGCGCAAATTTCCCGCTGAAATTTGCTCTCCAACCCTGAATAAACCCGCGTTTAGGAAAGAATAGGCTGCTTACAACAATGCTCTAGGCTGGTTGTTAGTCTGTTTGACGGTTCTAACACAGCGCTTCCAGCTTAGCGCGCTGATTTTTTAATGAGGCAATAAAATGTCCAAGGTATGTCAAGTTACTGGTAAACGTCCAATTACCGGCAACAATGTTTCCCACGCAAAAAACCACACCAAGCGTCGTTTTTTGCCAAACCTGCAATCTCACCGTTTTTGGGTGGAAGCTGAGAAGCGTTTCGTGACTCTGCGCCTGACTCCAAAAGGTATGCGTATCATCGACAAGCGTGGCATTGACGCTGTGTTGGTAGATGTTCGTGCCAACGGCCATAAAGTGTAATTAGGAGCTCATAGTCATGCGCGAAAAAATTCGTCTGAACTCTTCTGCTGGTACTGGTCACTTCTACACCACTGACAAGAACAAACGCACCATGCCAGAAAAGATGGAAATCAAAAAGTTTGACCCAGTTGTGCGCAAGCACGTGGTCTACAAAGAAGGCAAAATCAAGTAATTGCTTGATTACAGCATTCGCTAAAAAACCCGGTCTTTGCACCGGGTTTTTTATTGCCCCCATTTCGGTCCGATGAAAACGCAGTCCGCCTGCTTATAATAATATATGCGCCAAAAAGCAGGGTTTGGCGACGTAGGCTACACTCAAATCAAGATCACTGGTTTTCCCCCCTGTCCTTCACTCGATACCAATAAGTTATTTGTGATGGGCTGTATCCTTTTTATAGGCTGCGCTATGAATGAAATTCGCGGGCTCGAGGCATGGATGGCTGCGCTTGCTGAACAGGAGCTGCCCACGCTCAATGCGGTGGTGCGGGAAATCTGCGAGCTGAGCGAAAACGAAAAATGTCGCGCTGAGGATTTGACCAACATCATTTTGCGCGATGCGGATCTCACCTCCAAAGTATTGAAGATCGCCAACTCGGTACATTACAACCCCTCTTTCGCGTCGATCAAAACCGTCTCGCGCGCGATTGTGCATTTGGGGTTCGACAACCTGCGCAATATCACCCTTGCCACCACCCTGATTGAAAATTTCCTTAAGGGCAAACCCAAAGCGCTGTTGATCCAGAGCCTCGCCCGCTCATTCCATGCGGCCGTACAAGTCAAGGCGATGGTGCCGTTTTTGGATGGCGATAAGAAAGAGCAGGTGTTTATTGCGGCGCTGCTGCGCAATATCAGTGAGCTTGCGCTTATTTCCACCGGGCGCAAGGTGGTGGAGGATTTTATCGAAGCACGCGATGAGGACCCGGCGGCCGAACACAGTCTGGCGCTGGAGTATTTGGGGGTGGATACCAGTTTATTGTCGCGGCATCTAATCAAGGATTGGGCGCTCGGTGATCTGCTCAGCGAGGCTTGCGAGAACCATGTGCACTCCAGTGCGGCGGCCCGCGCGGTCAACCTGGGCAACCAGATCAGCACTTATATCCAGCGCGGTATCAAAAGCCCGGAGATGCAAAAACTTTGTCAGCAGACTGCCAGCCTCTGCAAGATCCCGCTGGAGCAGGCCAAAAAGCAAATCCTGATGATGGCGGATGAGGCCTCGGTGATCGCTAAAATTTATGGTGTTGACGTGTTGATCAGCGCCTTGCCAGATCCGGACCTGATTGAAGAAAAAGAGCCGGCTGGCGAAAAACCGGACTACTTCTTCCAGCAGCAACTTAACCAGATCCACAAAGCGATGTTGGCGGGCGACGACCTGCCCAAAATTACCCAGCTGTCGCTGGCGGCATTGCATGAAGGGGCGCAGATTGCGCGCATCGCGCTTATGACCGTGGATTACACCAGCAAAATGTTGGACGTGCGCTACGTGGCGGGCAGCGGCACCCACCTGTGGCGACAGAAGGTAAAAATCAGCCTTGAACACTTGCGCAAAGGCGAACTCTTGCACGAGTTTTTGCGCAACCAGCAGCCGTTCTGGTACCGGCCTAAAAGTGGCCTAAAAGATACGGGCGCGCTGCAGGTGCTGGGAGCAAAAGGTGCGATTTTTCTGGCGCCCTTGCTACTGAATAAACGCTTGATGGCACTGGCCTATGCGGATGCTGACGCGGGTGAATTCAGTGCGCGCCAATTTGAAGAGTTTCAATTGATCGTCAATCAATTGAATTTGATGATGCGCATTAGTGCTGGCAATTGATGCGGGCAATATCCAGGCATAAAAAAACCGCTGCAATCCAGCGGTTTTTTTATGAGGTTTTATGAGGATGGGTTATTCGCAGCGAGCGGCGCGCACTTGGCGGCGCGCCAGCAGCAGGCCGGCGAGCCCCAGCATAAACAGCAAGGCGGTGCTTGGTTCGGTGACTGCGATCAGTTTTTTAAATGCGTGATTGTCACTTTCAAACGCAAAGCCATTGCTGGTCAGGGTGACAGTGTCATAAGTGCCGCTGCCAAAATCAAAATTGATGTAGCGGTTGGAGTTGAGACTCAGCTGGTTGCCATCGGCAAATTGCCCAACAATATCGCTGCCGGAGTAGCTGGCGACGAGGATATTGTCCAAATAAAAACTGATGAAGTTATAGCTGTCGATTGAGCCCCAGAACAGGCCAAAATAATTGGCGGCAGCGCCCAGGCCAAAGGTCGCACTTTGGATGCTGGGCGATGGGTTGGGCACGCTCAGGAACTGGGAGTCTACCCCCAATGGTTGGGCGTATTTGCCGCTCTCATTGCCATTGACCAAGGCAAAGTCGCCGCTGCAGCTTGCGTAACCACAACTGCTGTTAAAATCGATGGTGGTTGCGCCAGCGACTGAACTGGTGACTTCGCCCACACCGGATAAGGACACTATTGGTAGCGCTTGTGCCGCGCCTGCCGCGAGGACTAGGGGAAAAAGTAAAGCGGAAAACAGGTTTTTCATGTAACACTCCAGCAAGGACACATCAGAAAGTTAGCGATTGGCGCAGACCCGCTACCTCTGGGTGTTTGCCACGGTTTGCAGTTCAGCAACTTATAGGCCAATACTGCATAAAATGAGAATTTGTTCTCATTTTTGTGTGATTGTCGTCACACTTTAATTCTAGTTGGCGGTTTGTTGATTTACACGCCATTTAAAGAATATTTAGGCGAATTTTCGGTGAAATTCGTGCCAAAAATAACTATTTAATTATATGAACTGGTTTTTTTGTAATTTTCCTTACTCAACAGCAGGAGCCTCATGCCTGAATTACCTGAAGTCGAAACAACCCTGCGCGGTATAGCGCCGCATGTGGTCGGTCAAAAAGTGACGGAGATTGTCATCCGCCAGCCGCGTCTGCGCTGGCCAATTACTGCCGGATTAGCAGAGCTGGTACGTGGCCGACAGCTGCTCAAAGCGGCGCGGCGCGGTAAGTATTTGCTGCTCGATTTTGGCAATGGCCACGCCTTGATCCACTTGGGAATGTCGGGCAGCTTGCGCATCGCCAAGGTCGACGAGCCGCCTTCCTTTCACGATCATTTTGACCTGGTGTTTGGCAAGTTTGCGTTGCGCTACTGCGATCCGCGCCGGTTTGGCTGCCTGCTGTGGGTGGAGGGTGAGCCACAGGCGCATAAGCTGCTGGCGGATCTGGGGCCGGAGCCGCTCACGGACGCGTTCACTGCGGATTATCTTTATGCGCGTTCGCGCAAGCGTGCCCAAGCGGTAAAACAGTTCATCATGGACAGCAAAATCGTGGTCGGGGTGGGCAATATTTACGCTAATGAATCGCTATTTATGGCGGGTATCAAGCCAATTCGCAAAGCCGGGTCATTGACGCGCAAAAACTGTGAAGATCTGGTGCGCGATATCAAATTCGTGCTGCAGCGCTCGATTGACCAAGGCGGAACTACGCTGCGGGATTTTGTCGGCGGCGACGGCAAACCCGGCTACTTCAAGCAGGAACTATTGGTTTACGGGCGCGGTGGCGCACCCTGCACGCTGTGCAAAAAACCGCTCAAAGAGGTGCGCATGAATGATCGCACCACGGTGTATTGCGTGGATTGTCAGAAGTAGCCGCGGTTATTTTCGCGCTGCAAACTTTTGCTTCAACGCCGCCTCTACAGGGGCGGCGACAAACTTGCTGACATCACCGCCCAAAAAGGCAATTTCGCGCACGATTGATGAGGATATATAAGAGAGGTGCTCGGACGGTGTCAGGAAAATGCTTTCCATGGTCGGGGCCAGCGCGCGATTCATATTTGCCAATTGAAACTCGTACTCGAAATCAGATACCGCGCGCAGACCGCGCAATACCGCTTGCGCCTTTTGTTGGTGTACAAACTCCACCAATAAAATGTCGAAGCCGCACACTGTCACATTGGGTACATGGGCGAGGGTTTCTTTCGCCAGGGCGACCCGTTCATCGAGCGTGAACAGCGGATTTTTGCGATTACTCGCTGCAACCGCCAGGATCACATTATCGAACAGCTTACAGGCGCGTTCGACCAAATCGATATGGCCGTTGGTGATGGGGTCAAAAGTACCTGGATAGACCACTGTGCGCATAGGATTATTCCGTGGTGGATGCCGGTCGGCGAGGCGCGCATGGTACAAAATTCACAGTTCACTGACCAGCGAAGGGTGGATCACATCTCAGTTTAGTGCGTGTCGAACTATATGCTTAGCCGGGTGCTCGGCGGTGATACAGGCGGTAACTGACTTGGCCGGCCTGTTTGTCGCGATGCAGATGCCAGTTAGCAGGCAGCTGTAATTGCGCATCGCGCGGCGCCTCCAGATAAATAATGGCGTCCTCGGCGAGCCAGTTGCCCGCTTCCAGCGCGGCGGCGACCCGGTTCCATAAATCGAGGGCAAAGGGTGGGTCGATAAACACTATATCGAATGCAGATGACAATTGTGGTGAAGGCGGTTGGTTCAGCCAGTGTGCGCTATCCACCTGTTCAACGCGGCCATTGTCTGCTTGCAACAATTGCAGGTTAGCTTTCAATTGTTGCGCAGCAGCGGCATGTTTTTCCAATAGCAGGCTGGATGCCGCGCCGCGCGATAACGCTTCCAGGCCCAGTGCCCCCGAGCCGGCAAATAGATCAAGGCAATGGGCGCCCTGGATGTCCGGCGCCAGCCAGTTAAATAGGGTTTCGCGGATGCGGTCGCCGGTAGGGCGCAGGCCGTCCACATCGGGAAAACCGAGTTTGCGCCCGCGCCACAAGCCGCCAATGATGCGCAACTGGTTGTTGCTTTTAACGGTTTTGCTGGAGCTTTTTAGCGGCGGATGTGCGACAGGTTTGGCCAAGGCTTTTCTCTACAGATAGATCAGAAGTGGTAGCATAGCGGCTTTATTTAAGTAGCATAGCGGCTCTCTGTAAGTAGGATAGCGGCTTTGTTGAATTTGCAGAATCACTATTCTGCGCGCATCACTTAAACAGTCTTCCAGCTCAGATCCCAGACCAATACTATGTTTTTCAATCTGTTTAAAAAATCCGAAAAGCCCGAGGCCACCCCCGATGCTCCCGCTGAGCCGCTCGCGCCAGTTGCCGAAGAGCCGCAAGCTGCAGCGGTTGAGCCTGCGCCTGTAGCTCCCGAACCAGTCGCTGAATCTGTATCTTCCCCTGCGGAGAAGCCAGCCAAACTGGGCTTTTTCGCTCGTATCAAGCAGGGTTTAAGCCGCACTAGCAGCCACTTTGCTGAAGGGTTGGGCAATCTGTTCCTCGGCCGCAAAACCATCGATGAAGACCTGTTCGAGGAGCTGGAAACCCAGTTGTTGGTCGCCGATGTGGGCATGGAGGCGACCAGCGAGATTATCGACAACCTCACCGCCCGCGTGGCGCGCAAGCAGCTCAATGATGTGGATGCTCTCTATAAAGCCCTGCGCGACCAGCTTACCGATATGTTGCGCCCGGTGGAAAAACCGCTGGTGATCGACACGGTTAAACAACCCTATGTGATCCTGGTAGTCGGCGTAAACGGTGTGGGGAAAACCACCACCATTGGCAAGCTGGCCAAGCGCCTGCAAAACGAAGGCAAAAAAGTCATGTTGGCGGCCGGGGATACTTTCCGCGCAGCAGCGGTCGAACAACTGCAAGTTTGGGGTGAGCGCAATAATGTACCGGTGATTGCCCAGCATACGGGCGCAGATTCGGCTTCGGTGATTTATGACGCGTTAAATGCGGCTAAAGCGCGCGGTATTGATGTGATCATCGCCGATACCGCCGGTAGATTGCACAACAAAAACCATTTGATGGATGAGTTGTCCAAGGTCAAGCGCGTGATGGCCAAGATCGATGATTCGGCTCCCCATGAAGTGCTTTTGGTATTGGATGCAGGCACTGGCCAGAACGCTGTTAACCAGGCCGAGCAGTTCCGCGATGCCGCGGGTGTTACAGGTTTGGTGTTGACCAAGCTCGATGGCACCGCCAAGGGCGGAGTGATTTTTGCCTTGAGTAAGAAATTTGCGCTGCCGGTCAGGTTTATCGGTGTAGGTGAGGCGATTGATGATTTGCAGCCGTTTGCGGCTGAGCCATTTATCAAGGCCCTTTTTAATCAAGCGGATGCCTGATCAAGTTAATCAAATCGATGCCTAATCAAGCGGGCATCGCTTAATAATTCAGTAAACAGGGTTGGTTGTGATTCGATTTGAAACCGTAAGCAAGCGCTATGACACCGGCTATGAAGCCTTGGCGCGGGTGGATTTTGAAGTTCAGGCTGGCGAAATGCTGTTTCTCACCGGCCACTCAGGCGCCGGTAAAAGTACCCTGATGAAGCTCATTATGCTCATGGAGCAGCCATCGAACGGCCATGTATTTGTCGATGGCCACCATCTGGGGCGCCTGCCCAAAAGCCAGATTCCCTATTTTCGCCGCAATATCGGTGTGGTTTTCCAGAATCACCAACTGCTGTTTGATCGCACGGTGTATGACAATGTCGCATTGCCATTGCAGGTGGCGGGCTATCCCCATCAAGAGATCGGCAAGCGGGTGCGCGCAGCATTGGATAAAGTTGATCTGCTCGACAAAGAGCGCTCCAATCCCATGACTTTGTCTGGCGGTGAGCAGCAGCGTGTAGGTATCGCACGCGCAGTAGTAAACAAGCCGACCTTGTTATTGGCGGATGAACCGACCGGTAATCTGGATCCGGAATTATCCAACGAAATCATGACCTTATTTCGCCAGTTCAATGAGGTTGGCACCACGGTGATGATCGCTACCCACGATATTGAACTGCTCAAACGCATGAATAAGCGGGTGCTGGGTCTGGTGCAAGGCAAGTTGGTTCACGACGGGGCACTCTGGTGAAATCGAATCGTCCTTCCAAACCCGAACGCCGCCCGAATCGTATGGGGGCAAGCGTCAATACACGCAACGAGCGCCCACGCCGTGAAGCGCCAGTGCGCGCCGAAGCTACCCGCCCACAGGGTGCGGTGCAGAGCCAGATGTCCTGGCGCGATAAATTTGATGCGTGGAGTGCTCATCACAGCAACTCCGCTATCGAAAGCCTGCTACGCATGTTGGAGACTCCGCTTCAAAGCATGATGACCTGGCTGGTGATCGCCATTGCCATCGCCCTGCCCGCAGCGCTGTTTGTGGTATTTAGCAATGTGCAGCAAATCGGCCAAAGCTGGCAGGATTCGAGCCAAATATCGGTGTTCCTGAAAAAGGATGCCAGCGCTAGCCAGGCCCAGGAGTTGCGCGGCCGCTGGGCGCAGCGAGCGGATGTCGCACAAGCGACTTATGTATCGCCCGAACAGGCGCTCGAAGAATTCAAGATGGGCTCCGGGCTGGGTGAGCTCGCTAACCACCTCGACGAAAATCCGCTGCCGGCGGTGATTTTGATCAAGCCGAAAATCGGCGGTAATACGCCCGATGCGCTGACGTCGTTGCAGCAAGCTCTGGTGGCTGATCCGCTGGTGACTGATGTCCGTTTGGATATGCTCTGGGTCAAACGCTTGCATCAATTTATTACGGTGGCAGAGCGTTTTGTGGTCGCGCTCGCTGGCTTGTTGGCATTGGGGGTATTGTTAGTCATAGGCAATACCATCCGCATGGCGATTGAAGCCCGGCGCGAGGAAATTGTGGTGGTTAAATTGGTCGGGGCGACTGATGCCTATGTGCGTCGCCCTTTCCTTTATACCGGTCTCTGGTTCGGCGTGGGCGGCGGGATAGTGGCCGCGCTGTTGTTGGTAGTGGTTTTTTGGTGGTTATCGGCGCCGGTGGCGCAGCTTGCGGACTTATACCAAAGCAGTTTTCGCTTGCAGGGGCTGGGTTTTATCGAAAGCTTGCAGTTAATCCTGATCGCTGGCTGGACTGGTTTGGTGGGAGCCTGGATTGCAGTCGCACGCCATTTATATCAAATCCAGCCGCGCTAGAGACGAATTTTTGCGCGTCAATAAAGGGCGCAATATTCGCGTAAACTGAACTTTTCGAGTGCTAGCGGAACCAATAAGTGGGTGATACACTCGGGCAGTAATGAATTTGGAGGTAAATATGAGCACAAGTCTGCAGCCTATTGGCATCCTTGCCCCTGGTGCAAACCTGAATGCCTATGTTCAGGCGGTCAGTAGCTTCTCCATCCTCACAGTTGAGGAAGAGCAAGAGCTGGCGCGCGATCTGGTCAGCAATGGCAACCTCGACGCTGCGCGTAAACTGGTTATGGCGCACTTGCGTTTCGTTGTCCACATCGCCCGCTCCTATAATGGCTATGGTTTGCCACTGGGTGATTTGGTACAGGAAGGCAATGTTGGTTTGATGAAAGCAGTAAAACGTTTTGACCCGGATAAGGGTGTGCGTTTGGTGTCTTTCGCCGTACACTGGATCAAAGCTGAAATCCACGAATTTATCCTGAAAAACTGGCGTATCGTTAAGATCGCTACCACCAAAGCCCAACGCAAATTGTTCTTTAACCTGCGCGGCGCAAAAAAACGCCTGGCGTGGTTGAGCAATGATGAGGCCCATGCAGTCGCGGCGGATTTGGGGGTGGATGTCAAACAAGTGCGCGAAATGGAGGGGCGTTTAGCTTCCTACGACGCTGGTTTTGACGCGGGTGAAGATGACGAGGATGATGGTTATGTGGCACCTGCCCATTACCTTGAAGACAATCGCTATGACCCGGCTGTGCGTTTGGAGGAATCCAATTGGGAAGAGTCCAACGTCAATGGGTTGGAAAAGGCGATGGAAAAATTGGATGATCGCAGTCGTGTTATCCTGCAGCGTCGTTGGCTGGCCGACGACAAAGCAACGTTGCATGACTTGGCTGCAGAGTATGGTGTTTCTGCTGAGCGTATTCGCCAGCTGGAAAAAAATGCCATGAACAAAGTCAAAACCATGATGTTGGAAGCTTGATATAAGCTTTAAAAAAGATTTGAAAAAGCCGCGCTTAGCGCGGCTTTTTTTATTGTTGATTCGTGAAACCATTTAATAGGGAAAAATATTTTGTCTCGATTTTTTCTGGTGATCGCTGCAATTGGCGGATTTTTCGCGGTAGTTATCGGCGCCTTCGCTGCACATGGACTCAAACAAACTCTTGCTCCGGAGATGCTCGAAGTAGTGAAAACCGGCGTGCAATATCAGATGTATCACGCGCTTGTACTGCTGCTAATTGGATTGTGGCTTAGCCATAAACCCACAGCCTTTGGTTTAAAAGCAAGTGGCTTGGCCTTTATACTAGGCATCCTGATGTTTAGCGGTAGCCTGTATGCCTTGGCACTGGGCGCGCCGCGCTGGCTTGGCCCTATAACCCCGCTAGGCGGACTCTGTTTTCTGATTGGCTGGCTACTAATGCTGACGGCCGCTTGGCGTACACGTTAAGCCGCTCATTTCTTCCACTCTACAACTGTATTCCCTTATGTCTGACTTACCCGAAGTAACGCCTGACCTGGAGTCTGGCGAAGAAGGTTTTTTAATCAAACCCGAATTTAAACCGAAAGCGATCCGCAGTTTTGTGATCCGCGCCGGCCGCATCACCGCTGGCCAAAAAAACGCTTTTGACAACTGGTGGCCAGTATTTGGCTTAAGCCTTTTCAATGGAATGATTTATCCGGAGCAGGTGTTTGGCCGCAAGGCCCCGCTGGTGCTGGAAATCGGTTTCGGAATGGGCGATTCGCTATTGGAGATGGCGCGCAATGAGCCGGAGAAAAACTTCATTGGTATTGAGGTGCATCCGCCGGGTGTTGGCCGTCTGATTAATGTGGCTGGGCAGGAAAACCTGACCAATTTGCGCGTCTACATGGCCGACGCTATGGACGTACTGGAAGATTGTATTCCTGATGGTTGTATTGATCGCCTGCAGTTGTACTTCCCTGACCCCTGGCATAAGAAAAAACATCACAAACGCAGGATTCTGCAGCCTGCTTTTGTGCAGAAATTGCGCCCGAAGATTGTTACGGGTGGAATCTTCCATATGGCAACAGACTGGCAGGCTTATGCCGAGCACATGCTGGAGACAATGAATGTTGCGACAGGTTTTGTGACCGAGTTCACAAAAACGGGTTATGCCCCTAGGCCAGATTACCGTCCTATCACTAAATTCGAGAAGAGGGGTGAGCGTTTAGGTCATGGTGTTTGGGACTTAATATTTAAAAAAACATCGTAAATTGGCATAAAGCGCTTTAGTTTGCTAATGTAACTAACTGAAAATAATGATGAAACGGATTTCTAATAGGAGTCAGCTTTTAGATCGATGGGTATCGATTGACTTTTCACAGTTTGGAATTTAATCAATCGAGGGAATCAGATTGTTTTTGGGATCCTCGCTATTTTCTACGGAGAACGATTAGCTATGAAACACACACGCACTCTTGCTCTCACCGCTGCTATCGCTGCAGCTATTTCTTCCAGCGCCTATGCCGAAAACCCAGCAGTAGAAATTCACGTTGATGGCGGCCGCTACTTTTTTGAAGACACTTTCAACGACGCAGACACCTGGGATTTTGGTGTTGGTTTCGGTTTGGGTGAAAACTGGATGCTCGACCTGGTTGTCAGCCAATGGGATTCTGAAATCCCCGACTCTGGTGTAGATGTAGACGGCGAGCAGTACCGTCTGGATATGCTTTACCACATCAATACTGAAAGCAAATGGCGTCCTTTCGTTGCCTTCGGTATTGGCGATCAAAAGCGTGAATTCAACTCTGCTACCCCAACGGATGAGCGCGATACCCTGGTTAACTTGGGTGCTGGTTTGAAGCGCAGCTTGGGTAACAACTGGCAGTTCCGCACTGATTTGCGCGCATTCAACAGCCTCGATAATGAATACACCGATTTGGCAATTACTGCTGGTATCGGTCTGGTATTCGGCGGCGAGTCCAAACCAGCTCCAGTAGTTGTTGCGGCAGCACCGGTTGATGTTGATAGCGACGGCGACGGTGTATTTGATTCAAAAGACAAGTGCCCGGACACTGTTAAAGGCTTGAAAGTTGACGAAGTAGGCTGCCCAATTGTTCTGGATAAGACTCTGGAAATTAACCTGGACATCCTGTTCGATACTGCCAAGTCTGAAATCAAACCAGAATACATGTGGCAAGTACAAAAACTGGCTGATGCGATGAACCAGTACGAAAATACTGTAGTTCATGTTGAAGGCCATACTGATAGCCAAGGTTCCGATGCTCTGAACCAAAAACTGTCACAAAGCCGCGCTGATTCGGTTAAGGCTGCACTGATCACCAAATACGGCATCGCCGCTGATCGCGTAACTGCAACTGGTCATGGTGAAGCCAAGCCAATCGCTGATAACGCTACTGCTGAAGGCCGTGCTAAAAACCGTCGCGTAGTAGGTTCAGTAAGTGTGAAATACAAAGAAGCAGTTACTCAGTAATTGATGACTGCCATTGTTAAAAAACCCGGCTTTGGCCGGGTTTTTTTATGGGCGGTGGTTTTGGTTTTGCTCCAGAAGTTCGCTGTAACCGCTGCGAAAATTGGTATGGCGCAAGGAATAGCCCGAGCTTAGCAAGCGTTGGTTGCTGATGCGCTTGTTCCCACGTTCATTGATCGCATCGGCGGCAAGATAATTTCCAATGCCCAATTGCCCCGCAATCCAGCTCACCACCTCAATCATGGGAGTAGGTGCAGAGTCTGTGGCAAGGTAAATATCCGCAAGTGGTTGGTGATGGTGTAGTTCGATCAAATGGGCGAGTACCCCGGCGCAATCATCGGCATGGATGCGATTGGTGTAGTGGGGGCTGGCAGAGGCGCGCTGCTGTTTTACTTGTTCGATCAGGCGATTGCGGCCTGGACCATAAATTCCGCTAAAGCGGACAACACTCGCGTTAAAACCGCTGTCTTGGATTATCCGTTCCGCGTCCAGCAAACATTTACCGCTAAAACCTTCAGGGACGGTGGGCGATTGTTCATCGACCCAACTGCCATCGTTTTGTGCATAAACAGCGGTGCTGGACACAAACAGCAGCAGGCGTGGTTTGCATTGATGGTGATGCAGGGCGGACACCAGATTGCGACAAGTCTGTACATAGGCCTGTTGGTAACCAGCTTCACTGCGCTCGGCTGGCGTCATGCTAATGACAATGACATCAAAACTTTCGCGGCTGAAAAGTGCCTCGAGTTGTCCTTCTCGGGTGACATCGACCGTTTGATAATGCAAATAAGGCTGGTCGGCAGGTGGATTGCGGCGTAAACCGGTGACTTGGTAGCGCGAGGGGTCGAGTTGTTGTGCGAGCCGCTGGCCTATATCGCCACAGCCAATAATTAGCAGTTTTTCTTGTGAAGATGAGTTAATTGTCATTTGATAAATATCGCCAATCTGATAGTTTTAGGCTATTCACAGAAGCCTTAGGAACGGAGCTGCATTATGACCCTGACTGAATTGCGCTACATAGTCACCCTCGCCCAGGAACAGCATTTTGGCCGCGCGGCTGATCGCTGCTATGTGAGTCAGCCGACCCTGAGTATCGCGGTCAAGAAGCTGGAGGATGAGTTGGGGATTGCCTTGTTCGAGCGCACCAAGTCGCGCGTCCAGCCTACCCCGCTGGGCGAGCAGATTGTGGCGCAGGCTAATCTGGTGCTGGAGCAGACGGCAGCGATCAAAGATCTTGCCGATGCCGGTAAAGACCAGCTCAGCAGCCCCTTGTCGGTCGGTGCGATTTTCACCATCGGCCCTTATTTGCTGCCGAAGTTTATCCCCCATTTGCAGCAACTGGCGAGCAAAATGCCGCTCTATGTGGAGGAGGGTTATACCCACAATCTGCGCAAAAAGCTGCGTAACGGTGAGTTGGACGTGATTATCGTGGCGCTGCCGTTTGTGGAGCCGGATGTGGTTACCCAGGTGTTGTACGACGAGCCTTTCGTAGTGCTTATGCCAAAGGATCATCCGCTCGCCGCTAAAGAGGC
>DATIGS010000006.1:0-23627 GCA_035481425.1 Cellvibrio sp.
GGTTTCATCGAGCAAATGCTCGCCGGTGCGATGATACACAGTGACATATTTATGATCGGCAAGAAAATAACGCACGTCCTCAAGCGCAATTAATTCCACCCCGCGTCGCGTTTTGGCGGCGATGTGCGTGCGCTGGTTTTCCGCTTTGGGCGCAATTTTGGTTTGCGCGGCAACGCGCTGGATCTTGTTTATTTTTTTGGCTTTTTCGAGCACTTGCAATAACTGCTCGGCCTTCACCGGTTTAAGCAAATACCCCACCGCATTGGTGCCGAATGCATCCAGCGCATATTGATCGAAGGCGGTGCAAAAAATAACAGCGGGCGCATCTTCCAGCTCTGCAATATCCTGCGCCAGGCTCAAACCATCGCGCCCTGGCATGCGAATATCGAGCAGCACTATGTCCGGGTCAGACTGGGCGATAGCCGCCAGTGCATCCTCGGCATTATCCGCTTCGGCAATCACACAAAAGCCTTCGATTTTTTCCACCATGCGCAGCAGCCGTTGCCGCGCGAGGGCTTCATCATCAACAATTAAAATATCCATCGTGCTTTCTCTGTTTTTGGCTCAATGCTGTGGATCTTATTGTGGTCACAAGGTGAGTGGACAAAAAATATAAGTGGTAAACACGCCATTTTCCGCGCTGCTGGACAAGCGTGCGGCAGAGCCAAAATGCGCGGTCAATCGGCGGCGGATATTATCCAATGCCATGCGGTTGTGGCGTTGCGCATGTTCACTATTGCGCTGCGGCTTTTTCGCCAACAAATAAGGATTGCTAATAACAATGCTTAATTGCTTGTCGTTCTGCGATACCTTGACCGTGATTTTGCCGCCTTTGGGCAGCGGCTCTATGCCGTGGAAAATCGCGTTCTCGACCAGCGGCTGCAACATCAAACTGGGAATTTTTATGTTCGGGTTGCAGCTGTTAATTTGCCAATCCAATTGCAAGCGGCGACCCAGGCGCAGCTGCTCTATTTCCAGATAGTGCTTGCACAATTGCAGCTCGCGTTCGAGTGGAATCAAACTCGGTTCAGCCAAACTGGCGCGAAACAATTCCGATAAGTCTTCCACTACACGTTCAGCCGTATCCGGATCGGTCGCAATCAAACTGGCAATCGAATTCATACTGTTAAATAAAAAATGCGGGCGGATACGCGATTGCAATGCCTGGATACGTGCGTGCATTTCCGCCTGCTGCTGGTTGCGCAATTGCTGCTGCAAATATAAATAACGCAGCAATATGCCCGCTAAAATCGCGGCGATTACCATATTGTTAAGCAGCAGCCAGCCATCGAAATTAAAGTGTTGCTCATCGATAAACGCCAAACCGCTCGCGCCATAGATAATCCACTGGCCAGCGATGCACAACACCAGGGTAATCCCCAGCACCAGCGCATAGGCCACGCAACCGGCGCGCACATGATTTTGTCGCCCCAGCCAAAACCGCAGGCGGCACAGCGCTATCGCGCTGAATACCACGATCCATTGCACTTGCACCGAGATCATCGCCAGCGAATCCCAACTGAAATGCTGCAGTCCCGATGAGGCGCTGATGGTCAACAACACCGCCAATAATTCGGCCACCAATACCAACAGGAAGACCGATTGGCTGCTGCATAAATCCGGCAAAAACGGGCTGGCCGGTTCCACCGGCATTGGGCGCGCGGGCTCAGTGGGCAGCGGTTTGGTGCTGATGTTGGTCTCGGTATCGGGCGCTTTCATTGTTATGGCAACAGCTTCCATCTATCTAATAGGCTAATAGGTCTTTTAAACAGGCATTGGGCTATAATGCGCGGCCCCGGCACCCGCCTTGCGCTGGTGCCCGTTTCGCGATTCGGTGCCTGCCTCGCGATTCAGTATTAAGGTGAATGGTAGCCTAAGAGCGCCCGTCGCCTCCTTCATTCTTTCAAGATTGTGGACACATGCTCATGAGCCAAAACGATCAGCCCATCAAACCCTGGGGCGGCCGCTTCAGTGAAGCCACCGACGCCTTTGTTGAGCGTTTTACCGCTTCTATCGGATTTGATTACCGCCTTTACCACCACGACATCAACGGCTCCATCGCCCATGCCACTATGCTCGCCAAAGTTGGCGTACTGACCGAGGCTGAGCGCGACCAGATTATTACGGGGCTGGAAGAGATCCGTGCAGAAATCGTCGCCGGTAAATTCACCTGGTCAGTGAGCCTTGAAGATGTGCACATGAACATCGAAGCGCTGCTCACCCAGCGCATCGGCATCACCGGTAAAAAGCTTCATACCGGCCGCTCGCGCAACGATCAAGTAGCGACCGACATTCGCCTGTATATGCGCGACGAAATCGATGCAATCGCCAAAGAACTCACCCGTTTGCAACAGGGCATGCTGCAATTGGCCGAAGCCAATACCGATACCATCATGCCCGGTTTCACCCATTTGCAAACCGCCCAGCCGGTGACCTTTGGCCATCACATCCTCGCCTGGTTTGAAATGCTGCAGCGCGACTATGGCCGCCTGCTGGATTGCCGCAAGCGCATGAACTACTTGCCGTTGGGCGCTGCCGCGTTGGCGGGAACCACCTACCCAATCGACCGCGCTTATACCGCGCAGCTGCTCGGCTTTGAGGCCCCGACCGAAAACTCGCTCGACTCCGTGAGCGACCGCGACTTCGCCATCGAATTCTGCGCCTTCGCCAGTATCCTGCTCACGCATATGTCGCGCATGAGCGAAGAGCTGGTGCTCTGGACTTCATCGCAATTCAAGTTCATCGACCTGCCCGACCGTTTCTGCACCGGCTCATCGATCATGCCGCAGAAGAAAAACCCCGACGTGCCCGAACTGGTACGCGGTAAAACCGGCCGTGTGAACGGCCATTTGATTGCACTGCTGACGCTGATGAAATCCCAACCGTTGGCGTACAACAAAGACAATCAGGAAGACAAAGAACCGGTATTCGATGCCATCGATACCGTCAAAGACTGCCTGCGCGCCTTCGCCGATATGGTTCCGGCAATCCTGCCACGCAAAGCGGAACTGTACGAAGCTGCCAAACGCGGCTTCTCAACCGCCACCGATTTGGCGGATTACCTGGTACGCAAAGGCGTTCCCTTCCGCGATGCGCACGAGATCGTCGGCAAGTCAGTGGCCTACGGCGTACAGACCAATAAAGATCTGTCGGAGATGAGCCTGGAAGAGCTGCAACAATTCTCCACCGTAATCGAAGCCAATGTGTTTGAAGTGCTGACGCTGGAAGGCTCAGTCGCTGCGCGCAACCACATCGGCGGCACTGCACCGGCGCAAGTGAAGGCTGCAGTTGAGCGCGCCAAAGCGAGCCTCGCCAACCGCTAATCTGCACCATCCATCCCCCCAAAAAACGCCGCATAACCCACCGGGTATGCGGCGTTTTTTTATGCCCACCGTTAAACACAATGGCGCCAAATTCATTATTTAATTGCCTACTACAGCTGGTATTTGCCCCAATCTGGACTAGGCTTTAATTCCGGCAGCTCGTTTTTTTATCCGAATGTGCCGATGCGCGCAGCAAGCATATGGATAGGTTATGACTAAAAAGTCATTACATTCAGGCAACACTGAAGAGGCACTGGCAGCCAAAATCCGGCAGCTGGAGGACGAGCTCGCGCTATTAAATGACCGCGACATTCGCCATCGCTACGCGATGGAAGCTTCCAGCGATGGACTTTGGGACTGGAACCTACTGACCAACAAAATTTATTTCAGCCGCAGTTACCTGCGCATGCTCGGTTACGATTACGAAGAACTCCCCGGCAATCTGGATACCTTGCGCGATTATTTTGTGCATCCAGATGATCTCGACAATATGCTCAGCGAATACCAAAACGCGATTGATCAAAATCAGGATTCGCTGCAATTACAACTGCGCATGCTGCACCGCGATGGCAGTGAGATATGGGTATTATCCAAAGCCAAATTTTTTGAAGCCGACCACAAGGGACATCCCACCCGCTGTGTTGGAGTCAACACCGACATCAATGATTTTATGAACGCGCGCGAAGAATTGGTCAGCGCCCATGCGCAAGCTGACCTTGCGAGCAAAACCAAAAGTGAATTTCTCGCGCGCATCAGCCACGAAATCCGCACACCGATGAACGCCATTATCGGCATCAGTTATCTGCTGCACGACACCAGGCTCGATGAGCAACAACTAAGTTATCTTTCGAGCATTAATTCTGCCGCCGACTCACTCTTGCAAATCATCAACCAGTTGCTCGACTTTTCCAAAATTGAATCCGGGCGCGTCATCCTTGAGTATGCGCATTTTGATCTCGAACAATTATTTGAAAAAATTTCGCGCCTGTTTGAAATCAGCGCGCTGCATCGCGCGGTTGATATAGTGTATGACATCAAACCTGATGTACCGCGTTTTTTGCGCGGCGATGCCTCGCGCCTGAGCCAGATCCTCGGCCATTTAATCAGCAATGCATTTCAATATTCCAACACCAATCAGGTATTGGTCAGTGTGCGCCGCCATCGCCAGGCCAACAAACAGGTATTGTTGGAATTTACCGTGGAAGACACCGGCCTTGGGATGACCGAAGAAAAACTCGCGCATATCAAGGAGCGTTTGCTGTTTAACAAGAACACGCCCGAAACCGAAAAAAATACTTATGGTTTGGGTATCTGCAGCCATCTCGTGCATTTAATGCAAGGCGAATTCAAAATTGAATCACAGCTCAACCAGGGCTGTAAGGTCACCTTCAGTGCCGTGTTTGAACACAGCCATTTGGGTGAAAAAACACTGGTCAACCATCCGCGTGATTTAAATAATATTCGCGTATTGATTGTCGATGACAACACTATCGCACGCACCATTATTGCCAGCACCGCGCGCAGCATTCATTTACAAGTCGATGAAATTGATAATCCCATTAGCGCCATCGAACGTATTCGCCAGGCCGACAATTTGGGCCAGCCCTATCACTTTGTGCTGCTCGATTATCGCATGCCCAACATGAACGGTTTGCAGCTCACCGGGCTGATCAAATCCGATCACAGCCTCAAACAAAAACCGCGCGTGTTTTTAATTTCTGCCTATCATCGCGATGAAATTTCCAGCGCCGATCCCAATGCCATTTTGGTAGATGAATTTTTAAGTAAGCCGGTAAGTGAATCGCGCCTGTTTGATGCAATTAGCCAAGCCATAGGGCGCGAACAATTGTTGCAGGACATTAGCCCGGAAATTTTTACTCCCGATGATATACAGACGCTGCTTGAGGATGCACACATCCTGATTGCGGAAGACAATGTGGTGAATCAACAGGTGATCCGCGGCATCCTCAAAAAGAAAAACATCACGCCTGCTATTGCAGCCAATGGGATTGAAGCGCTGAAAATGCTGGAGACAGCAACCAATCCCTTTGATGCCATCCTCATGGATTTGGAAATGCCGGAGATGGATGGCATTGAAGCAACGCGCCGGATTCGCGCTGGCCAATTGCGCTCCAATGCACAGCATCAGGCTATCCCGATTATTGCCGTTACCGCGCAGGCGATGCGCGGCGACCGCGAGCGCTGCCTGGCAGCAGGCATGAATGGTTATTTATCCAAACCCGTCAATCCGGAATTACTCTATTCGACACTCGCCGATATTTTGCGCAAGAAAAAAATCACCAATAGCAATCCGCAGCGCTAACATCCATGCCTTCGCGTCCAATAGATATTCACAACATTGATGATGGTGTTGACCGCAAACAACTCACCCAACTCAAACAGCGTTTTTTACATTTAAACCAGGTTCGCCACGCACGCACCAGTGCTGCCCTGCCCGAGCGCCAGCAACAATTTTTACATTTGCTGCCGCTCTTGTTTCATGTAAACCACCCGATGTTGCCCGGTTATGTGTCGCACAGTACACCGGCGGGTGTTTATCGCTACAGCCCCGATAGCGAGCAGTTGCGTTTGGCAAAAGTGCTCGCGCGCAGTTTCCAATACAATCGCGACCTCACCGAAAAACACTATTCGATTGATGCTTTATTTCTCATGGGTAGTGTCGGCACTATTGCACAGAGCGATGCCAGCGATCTTGATATCTGGGTGTGCCACAGCCTCGACGACAACCATGCGTTTTTCCCCGAGTTGGAAAAAAAATGCCAGCTCATCAGTCATTGGGCAGCACAGCATATTAATTTGGAAGCGCATTTCTTTTTAATGCGCAGTGATGAATTTTCCAGCCAACGCAGCCAATCGCTAAATAGCGAAGCCAGTGGCTCCGCGCAGCATTATTTGCTCCTCGACGAGTTTTATCGCACCGCCTTGTGGCTCGCAGGGAAAATTCCGCTCTGGTGGTTTATTCCTGTAACCCAGGAACAGAATTATGTTCACTTTCGCGAAAAATTATTGGGCAAGCGATTTATCAACCGCGAAGATGTAATCGACTTTGGCGGTTTGCCCGGCATCCCAACCAATGAATTTATTGGTGCGGGCATTTGGCAACTCTACAAAGCGATTGAGTCACCTTATAAATCGGTACTGAAATTATTGTTGCTGGAGGTGTACGCCAGTAGCGACGCTGTAATAGACGCAACCGCTGATATGCCCCCGAGCCAGGTACAGGCCATTAACGTTGAGCCGCTTGCGCTAATTTTCAAGCGCGCGATTTACACCCAAGAGCCGGATGCAGATGCGCTCGATCCCTATGTGATGGTGTATCGCCATATTGAGCAGTACCTGCAAAAACACAATCAGGTGCAACGCCTGGATTTAACGCGGCGCTGTTTTTATTTTAAAGTTAACAAGCCTCTGTCGCGTACCAGCCGCCAGGGCAATAAATCCTGGCAGCGAAAATTATTGGAGCAATTGGTAAACGATTGGCAATGGTCCTCGCATCAACTCCATATGCTCGACAATCGCACTTATTGGAAAGCCCCCCACGTAATCAGCGAGCGCGCGCTGCTTGTCAACGAACTCAACCACAGCTACCGATTGCTGAGCGAGTTAAGTAAACATCAACAGAGTGATGCGGCCATACGCAGCGATGAACTCACCATTCTCGGGCGCAAATTGCACGCTGCATTTGAACGCAAGGCGGGAAAAATTGAATGGATTAATCCGGGGATTTCACGCGACCTGAGCGAAGACAACCTGTGTTTTATCCACGAACAAAATGACAGCGGTGAAAGCTGGCAAGTGGTGCGCGGCAGTCAAAATGATTTGACACTGCGCAATATCAATGTGGAACCAATAAAGCGCTCGCGCAATTTATTGGAATTATTGCTCTGGTGTTATGCCAATGAAATTTTAGCGAGCCATACCAAAGTTGATATTCTCGGCAAATCATTTTCGCTCAGCGCAAACCAAAAACAATTGCTGATACAAGCGTTGTATCAATGGTTACCTGTCCCTCTCCACATTGACCACTACCAATTTACCCGCCCTGCGGTCATCGAACGTATATTGATTATTGTCAACACCGGCGTCGAACCACAGGCTGATCTGCATAAAAAAGGCATGCAAATGCTCAGTAGCCAGCACGATGCTTTCGGCTACAGCGGCCTGCGTGAAAATCTCATGGTAAATGCGGATGTGATGCAAATTAATTCCTGGGGTGAATTGATTTGCCGCCATTACGCAAGCGATGCACTGGTTAACTGTTTGCAGCATTACTTCCGGTTATTTCCGCCGGGAAAACCATTCAGCTTGCCGGAATTAAGCGTTCGCTGTTTTAGCACCGGCCAGGGCAATAATATTGCGCAGCGCTTGACCGAGTTGTGGCGCGATCTGATCAGCTGTTATTACTCGGGCACCCATTCGCGCACCAGCCGCTACATATTAGAGATGGGTGATGAATACTTGTTGCTGCAATTTGCACAACAACAATTGCACATCCAACGTTTTAAACGCTATGAAAAATTGTTGGAGCGGCTCGCGCAGGCGCAAACCGATTTCAGCCCTGTAGTGATCGACCGCTATGGCTTACGCGATAAATCCCTGCGGATTATTTGCCAAATAGTAAAACAACCCGGCGTCTATGTGTTTTATCGCTTGGAAGGTACGCTAGCGAAAATCACGATTGTCGATGAAAAAGGCTCAGTCTTTACCACTGAAACCGGCTATCACAATCAACAGACGCTGTTGCGGCCGCTGGTCAATTTCATCGGTGCCGCCATGCGCCGCCAATTATTGGATGGAGGCCGCACCGCGGCTTTACCCGATAACAGAGAAATTGTTATCTATGAATTAATGGGCAACATCAAACAACAACAGGGACACGCTGAACGCCGACATTTACACAGTGATCTAAGCCAACTGCATTTTATTAATATCAAAGCGATTGCGGAAATGGATGGTGAACAGCAGCTTCGTTTTACTATTTTCTGCAACGAACAGGAATTCTCGGCATTGACCTATGGTGATGAGTTATTCAAAGCCGTAGCAAGTTATATTGTTCGCCGCCGCCAACAACAGGAGCGCTATCCCTGCTATATCACCGACTTGGACTTATCCCTCTGCCACGACACTCTTGCGCAACAAACAGGTTTGCAACTAGGGCACTATTTGCAATTGAAAGCGGAATTGGAATATAAACTCAACGCCGCGCTGGACAATCTATAAATAAAAAATGCCCTTCACCCCATTAGCCACCAAAGATTAATTTTTGTTTAGCCGCTCACTTGCACCCTTCAACTCCTGCATAATCCGCTCTGCCAATAGCATTGGCGGATCAACAATAAATCCAACACAACCGAGAGAAATAACAATGAAAAAAATACTGGCATTAACGGCAGTAGCTATATTGACACTTACCCAATGGGCTTACGCAGACAGCAACCTAACTGGTGCTGACTTGAAAGGAACTGATTTAAAAGGTGCCGAGTTAAAAGGTACCGTTTTAAAAGATACTATTTTAAAAGGTACGTGGGAACTGGAATACGCACTATACAAAAATGACAAAGGCGAGGTAGTCGGTGAGATAAAAGATAAGGCCACGCTTTCGCGCAAAATCCTGTCCGAAAAACACTTTGCTTTTATCACTTGGGATAAGGCCGGAAAATTTTCAGTCGCCGCCTCAGGAACCTACAGCCTTAAAGGGCAAGACTATAGCGAAGTTGTTGATGCTACTTCAGAGAAGCGTCTTATGGGAAAGACCTATCACTTTAATGCAGTAGTCAAAGAGGATCTGTGGATTCATAAAGGTTTGGAAGATGGAATCTTGATCGAAGAGCATTGGCGTCGCGTGGATTAATCGCTTCGTTTACCTGTCGATCTTATTTTTAGGTGATCGGCAGGTAAACCAAAACTCTACGAAACAAAAACCTAACCAATTAACTTGAAATCTGCCCGCGCAACTTCTTTACCATTCACCTGGATCGCAACCTGATGCAAACCCGCATAATAAGTACGCGTGGTAATCGGCTTAAACGAATAATTTTTAGCAACCACTACGGATTGATTTTCTGCAAGCACAATATTTTTTAACTTGAAAACCTTGGGCGTCAATTTGCCATTGGCCTTCATAAAATAAATAACGTAATCCACCACCAGATTTTGCGCCTGCCCACGCGCGGTAATTTCGCACGAGAAGCTAAGGGTATCCCCCAGAGCAACCCGTTTTTTATTCAGCGTAATTTCACTGGCGGTCACATCAGGTGCAGAGGCATAACCCAACAATGGAAATACCCGCACATCACCGGCTTTCACAAGGCTACGCAGCGCGTGCTTTACGATCCAGTTCGAATGTTGATGGTCGTTGTCCAACCACTCGCCGCACAACTTGATCATCCAGTCGGCATTATCTTTACTGATATCGTTGAGGTTATTCGCAACCGAGCGGCGCACATACAAACTCTCATCCCTTTTTAATTTTTCTAGAATAGCGGCGAGCGGTTGTGGATTATGAATAAATTGCGGCAAGCGCATTCCCCATGGCAAGCGCGGGCGCGAGCCTTCAGAGGCAAGCCTGCGCACATGTTCGGAATCGTGCTCGCACCACTGCAATAATTTGGCATAGGTAATGTCGGTGTGCTGCTGGATAAAAGGGCGCACCGCAAATTCTGCGCTAAACAGCGGAGTTAATTTTTCCAGCGTTTGTAGTGATTCCGCGGGATATTGCAAACCATGGGCGGCGATATAATCAATTAACGGCCAGGCGGCAAACCCGGCTTTATTATCTGCCGCACTTCCGCGATCCCACACCTCGGGCAGATCCTGCAAATAGCGACTGAGTTTTTTAAACGGCAAATCATAGTGGCGATGCAAAACTGCAATCAAATGATGTACGCGCGCTTTTAATTCAAGCTCATCAAGACCGCGCTCTGCATCTTTCTGAAACGCTTTCGCATTAAAACCCGGCACCACTAACGCAACGCTGTGTGCGATACGCTTGATCGCGGACGCTCCCAAACCATCTTTCATTAGCGGACTTTTGTCGCCATCACTCACGGGAGAATCTCCGGTTAAAAATCGCAAGCATAAAAAAAGCTGCTGTCAGGTTATGGCAGCAGCTTTTCTAAATAAAAAATATTCTTCTAACTCAGCGCCAACTGAATATTAAAGCAGGTTCCATTTTGTTCATCGGAGGTCACCGCCATTTGGCCGCGGTGGTGATCGGTGATGATGAAATACGAATAAGATAAACGCTGTTCAACCGGACAGGTCGATTCGCGATCGGTGAGTGCAAAAAATGGCTGGAAGATATCCAATTGCTCGTTCGCACTTAAACATTTGCCATTGTGCGCAATTTTGATCCAGAGTGAATCGTAAAATTCCCCGATCTCAATATTGATCCAGGGTTTGTTGTCATCATCCCAGGTTTTGGCATTAAGCGCGTAAAACGAGTTGCGCATCAAGCGCACAAACACCTGCTCCAGCTCGGCCGGAAAGCATGGGATTTGCGGCAGTGAGGTCGCGTAATTGCGACGGATATTAATATGCTTGAACGCGAGGCTATCGGCGTCGGTAAACAGATCGGTGGCCAGCGCAATACTGCGGTCCATAATCGGCGGCACATCCGCCAATTGTTTACTATCGCGATGGCTACCGGCGAGATCCAACAGGTTTTGCGCAATTGCGGTGGCTTGATGCGCACTGAGCCTTACGGTCTCCACTTCTTGTAACAAAAATTCTTTTACGTCACCCAGCTCAGCCGCTTCAATTTCCTGGCGCGCGCGCGTCACCCGCGACAAGATGGTTTGCATGGGCATGCTGATATCGAATGCCATCGCCGAGGCAAGTTCACCCATCGCCGATACCTTGTCGCGCTCCGCCACTTTATTTTCAGCATTGACTTGTTTGGTCACATCGGAAATCAAAATTACAATACCTGTGTCATCGTGGTTCGCCAGCGGATAGACCGTGATATCAAAGCTGTATTGGCCGCGCTGGGCATGTTTGAGGTTAAGCGTTGCACCCGTGGCCAGTACCGACTTCACTTGCTCTTGCGTAAGCGTGATCGCGGCGTAGGCCTCCCACAAATTTTTTCCGACGACATCTTTTAACGGTCGGCCGGTAATTTCTTCTGCCTTGTTGTTCCACTGGGTGATTTGCAATTGCTGGTTCAGGCCGATGAGCATCACCGGCATGGAATTAACGATACTGCCGATATAGGCCTCGCGCTCCTGTAGCTGCTCGGTGGTTTTTTGGAGCACAGCCGTACGGTGGGCAACCCGCTCTTCCAGGGTCGCTTTAATTTCGGTGAGCGCACGATTGGAACGCATGGTGCGCAAATGGGCACGGATCAAAAGGATCAGCGCTATACCCAGCGACAGGATCAATACGCCGGCGGTGGTATTGGCGACATACTGCCATTTGGTACTGCCATCTGCTTCGCGGAATACCGCGAGCACATCGGCATAGCTATTGAGGCTAAGGCTGGCGAGTGCGAAAAAGGCCAAAGAGTGCTTCATAGAGTCGATCTCGAAGGGAAACGCGAGGGTGATATTGCTACAGCTATGCCACCACCATGGGAGAGTAGCGGCGAATTTTACAAGATACCCCGAAGCAATAGCTATGGTTCATTAGTACCACAGCGAGTAGAAGGAGAGTGGTTGATTGCGCTGGCCGGAGAGATTCCGCAGGCGATGGGAGAGAACCAATCAGTAAAAGCCCAGTCACTGGGCTTTTACTGAGACAGGCGGGTCTTCACATCCTTATCGGGACAACAATTTCTATCTGGCGCTCGTTTATTCGATCTTATTCGAAAGGGCGCTGGATCAACTGAAATTATCGTAGCGCATTCATGCTCGTCGTTATTATTGTTGCTGTTCTTGCCCGGGCATCACACACCCGATTGATTACAAACCTTGTAGTCAATCGCAAGAACACTGGAAACATACCCACACCTGAACTGCATCAAGCGCAAAGTTGTTTCAGGCGCGCACGCCTTGGACAAATACGGATGCGGCATTATTCATCGTTATTATTGTGCATCAGCATGTGCCGGCCGCTATTTTCCTGTTTAGTGCAATTCCAAATATGAACACTGTTCACAGCTTGCGGGACTGTCATCAGCCTGCAACAGCCCATTCCGCGCGAATCCCGCTCCACAGCACCAAAATGCATCGAAATTTTTTACAGTTTTTTTGTATTAATGGATGTATATCAACAGACGATTGATAACCCTGCAACAATCAACTGGTCACCGGGTAAGCAAATTCAGAGGGACGAACGGGAAAATGCAAACTCTCCCGCAAAAATACCAATCAATTTGCCGGTACATACGGCGGGATTTATGACGCACCTCCCGTTTTAGCCACCATAACGGCTGGTTATGCCCCATCGGCCCGCGGCACACAAATTCACGGCATTTAATTTGCTGGGAATTATTCGCCGCATTATTTGCGGTGGCTCGCACTTTGCCGACTACACTCAAACATTGCGGCCAGGCTAACCCAATAAAACTCATGGAGAGCACTCAATGACGACTGATCCGTTCATGCAAGCAGCCATTGATGAAGCCCGCAAAGGTCTCGCGGAAGGCGGCATACCTATAGGCTCGGTATTGGTGATCGACGGCAAAATCGTTGGGCGCGGACACAACCAGCGGGTACAGAAAGGCAGCTGCGTGCTCCACGCCGAAATGGATTGCCTGGAGAATGCGGGGCGCCTCAAGGCCAGCGATTACAGTCGCGCCATCCTTTACTCAACACTATCCCCCTGCGATATGTGCAGCGGAACCGTGCTGCTTTATGGCATCAAGAAGGTTGTTATTGGCGAAAACCGCACCTTCAAGGGGCCGGAAGATTATGTGCGCAGTCGCGGTGTGGAACTGGATTTACGCGACGATGCCCAATGCCAACAACTCATGCAGGATTTTATCGCCCGGCAACCGGAGCTATGGAACGAGGATATAGGTGAATAGTCTTTACATCGCACTGGCTGCATTGTTTGGTGTTGTAGTCGTAATCGCGGCTGCCGTACACATCAATCGGGTCAATTTGAAACTGCGCAACATGGTACGCCTGATGCGCCGGGCCGACGTTTGGCAGCGTGGCCACAACAATGTGCTGGCGCAAATCGTGGCCGATGATGCGCTGGAGGACATATTGCTCGGGATCATCGTCGGCGTTGAGCATCTCAAACCCGAAATGACCTGCAGCATCCTGTTGGTTGACCGCGCCACCAACACATTGAAAGTTATTGCCGCACCCAATCTGCCCGACTTCTACAATCAGGCGGTCGATGGCTTGCCGGTCAATCGCGAGATTGGCTCCTGCGGCCAAGCCATTACCAGCGGCCAAAGGGTCATCTCCAGCGACATCCAGAATGACCCCTCATGGTCAGAGGCGCGCGCACTCGCCGCCCAGGCCGGTTTGGCCTCCTGCTGGTCTGAGCCGATTATCAACCGGCGCGGTGAAGTATTGGGGACCTTTGCGATTTATAAAGCGCAAGTTGGCGAGCCCAGCACTGAAGATATCCAACTGATTGAAGAGTCAGCTTATCTCGCGGAAATCGCCATAGAGCGAAAAGCGGCGATCGAAGCCCTGCGCGAAAGCGAAGAGCGTCATCGCATCATGGCACAGCACGATAGCCTCACCGGCTTACCCAACCGCGCACTCTTTGCCGAACAATTGAAACAGGCGCTCAGCTACTGCAAACGCCATCAGCGGGTACTCGCGGTGATGCTGCTCGACCTTAACAAATTCAAACCGGTTAATGACCACTATGGCCATGCATTGGGCGATGAATTATTGAAGCAGGTTGGCAAACGCCTGCTCAGTGCAGTGCGCACCTCCGACACAGTCGCACGCATCGGTGGCGATGAATTTGTCATATTGCTACACCAGATTGATGACTTGTGCCAGGCCGATGTAGTCAGCAAAAAAATTCAACTGGTGCTGAGCGATGTTTTCTTAATCGACGAAATTCCCATCCACATTGGCTGTAGTATTGGCACGGCGTTTTATCCGCAAGATAGCGCTGATCCGCTTGAGCTGACCAAAATTGCCGACCAACGCATGTACCAACACAAACAGCAAACGCCGGAAGCGGTTCGTTAATATTGTTTGTAAGGCAAAAATTTACCTGAGAGCACTACATTTACCCGGTCACCTTTTGGATCAGGCTCGCGCACTATATCCATGCTGAAATCGATCGCACTCATAATGCCATCGCCAAATTCTTCGTGGATCAATTCTTTAATTGTGGTGCCGTACACACTGACAATTTCATACCAGCGGTAGATCAATGGGTCAGTTGGTACCGCACTGGGCAAGGAGCCTTTATAAGGCACCACTTGCAACCATTTTTTCTCCTCCGCGCTTAAACCAAAAATATCGCCGACGATATTGGCTTGCTCCGCATTCAAGGTCATTTGCCCTAAACAGGCTGCGGTAACCCACTCTTTGCTCAAGCCCACTTTTTGGGCGACGTCGCACCATTTAATATCGTTTAATACTTTGTAGGTGATAATTTTTTCAGTAACTTGATTGCGACTCATACGAATTCCTGTGTTTCAGTTAACGAATTAAAAACAGCATTCCCAGTGGAGCAATAACTACGCCAATGAAAATAAAAAAAGAAAAACGTTTTAATTACGCAACGCAAAAATAAAAAAGGGCAAACCAATCGGTTTGCCCATTAAGCCGACTCATGAAGCAGTCGAAGAAGAAGGGAAGCTCACTCAAAACTCACGCAGTGCAAAAAAAACTGGTTGGAAACACTAGGCCTGCACTTGTACCAAACCGTCGTCGATCCGCACCGGATAAACAGGGACGGTATATTCCGGTTTTTCCAGGCACTCACCGGTGCGCAAATTGTAGTGTTCCTTGTACAGCGGCGATGCCACCACCACCTCATCGCCGATCGAACCAATAATACCGCGCGACAATACATTGGCCTCGCCGATAGGATCGTAATTGGACACTGCAAAAATTTCGTTCAAACGACGCGAACGGAAAATAGCAACCTGTTGGTTATTTACCAGTGCACACACGCCGGTGTCGGGTAACAAATCGTCTATTTCACACACGCTGATCCAGGGTTTTTCGCTCATGATATTTCTCACTCAAAATATTTTTTACCCCCTCCCGTTTAAGCGGGGCGCGTAGCCGGGAGGAGTGGGGATAATTAATCGACCAATTCAACAAATTGGATATTGGTATTGCTGCGCTCCAAAGCGGTAGCCGGACGAATTTGTTCACGTTCCACTACATAGGCCAGGTTGCTATCAGTCGCATTGGTATTGATGAAGTGTTTGAAGCGTTTTTGCAGCTCTTCATTCTCAACCGTGGTTTTCCATTCGCATTGATACTGGCTGATGTTGTAAGCCATTTGCTCTTCAAGTTCGGCACACAAGCCCAGCTTGTCATCGATCACCACTTTCTTGAGGTAATCGAGACCGCCTTCCATATTTTCCAACCATACAGAAGTGCGTTGCAGACGATCTGCTGTGCGGATGTAGAACATCATTACGCGGTCGATATATTTGATCAGGGCTGTATCGTCCAGACCGGTTGCGAATAAATCGGCATGGCGTGGGCGCATACCGCCGTTGCCGCACACATACAAACTCCAACCGGTTTCAGTGGCGATCACACCAAAGTCTTTTGATTGTGCTTCCGCACATTCACGCGTACAACCCGACACACCGAATTTCATTTTGTGTGGTGAACGAACACCCTTGTAGCGATTCTCCAATTCAATCGCCATACCAACAGAATCCAATACACCATAGCGACACCAGGTAGAGCCCACACAGGATTTCACGGTGCGCAAGGATTTACCGTAAGCGTGGCCAGTTTCAAAACCGGCATCCACCAATTTTTTCCAGATGGTTGGCAATTGATGCAATTGTGCACCGAACAAATCGATACGTTGGCCGCCAGTGATTTTGGTGTAGAGCTTGTATTCTTTAGCAACTTCACCCAGCGCAATTAATTTATCCGGCGTAATTTCACCACCGGCAACGCGCGGCACGATTGAGTAGGTGCCGTCTTTTTGCATATTGCCGAGGAAAATATCGTTAGTGTCCTGCAGGCCGATGTGTTTTTTGTCCAACACATATTCATTCCAGAAACCGGCGAAGATCGAACCAACCGCAGGCTTACAAATATCGCAACCCAAACCGTGGCCGTGTTGATCCAACAAATCATCAAAGGATTTAATTTGTTTGATGCGCACTATGTCGGCCAATTCCTGACGGGAATGCGGGAAGTGTTCGCAAATATGGTTGCTGACTTCCACACCGAGTTTTACCAACTCGGAATCCATCACTTGTTTGGTCAATGCAGCACAACCACCGCAACCGGTTGATGCTTTGGTGATAGCTTTGATATCGCCCATGGTGCGCGCGCCATCCTGTACAGCGCAGCAAATTGCGCCTTTGCTCACGTCGTAGCATGAACAAATCATTGCGGTTTCCGGCAGCGCGTCCACGCCGATTGCCATACCACCGCCTTCTACATTTGGCAGGATCAGGCAGTTAGGATCTTCCGGCAAATCCATTCCATTCACGCACATTTGTTGCAGGGTACCGTAGGCTTCTACATCACCCACCAATACTGCGCCCAACAATTTTTTGTTGTCGGCGGACACAATCATGCGTTTGTAAACTTCATCTACATCATTGCTGTAGGTGTAGCTTAATGAACCAGGGGTAGTGCCGTGTGCATCGCCAATCGAAGCTACATCAACACCGAGCAATTTCAATTTGGTGCTCATGTCGGCGCCGGTAAATTGATCGCTGCCGCCAGTGATATGTGACACAGCCACTTTTGCCATTTGATAACCAGGCGCGACCAAACCATAAATACGATTGTTCCAGAGCGCACATTCACCGATGGCATAAACATCGGCAACAGTTGTTTGGCAATTGTTATCCACCACGATACCGCCGCGCTCGCCCAAACCAATTCCACATTTGCGTGCGAGTTCGTCCTGCGGGCGAATACCGGCAGAAAATAAAATCATGTCGGTTTCTAAATAGCTGCCATCGGCAAAATTCATGCGGTAGCGCGCTTCGGTACCCGCCACAATTTCATTGGTGGCTTTTTGGGTATGAACTTTTACACCGATTGCTTCGATCTTGCGGCGCAGCAATTTACCGCCACCTTCATCGAGTTGAACGGCCATCAAACGCGGCGCAAATTCCACCACGTGGGTTTCAAGGCCAGCCGCTTTTAATGCAGCAGCCGCTTCCAACCCGAGCAAGCCACCGCCCACAACAACACCCACTTTACTTTGCGATGCTGAGTGCGTAATTGCTTCAAGATCTTCGATGGTGCGGTACACCAGGCAGTGCTCGCCATTGTTGCCCGGAATTGGCGGAACAAACGGGAATGAACCTGTGGCGAGAATTAATTTGTCATAGGCTTCGCGACGGCCGGACGCAGTGATCACTTCTTTGTTATCAAAATCCAGATCGACAACTTTATCTTTCAAAATAAATTCGACTTTTTTCTCGGTGTAATAATCTTCGCTGGTCAGCATCAGATCGTCGGCCGTTGAGCCGGAAAAATATTTCGATAGCTGCACTCGGTCATACGCAAGGCGCGGCTCTTCCGAGAAGGTGATTACCTGATATTGGTCAGCATCGGCGTGATTCACCAGGTTATCGATAAACTTGTGCCCTACCATGCCGTTTCCGACTACTACAATGCGCTTCTTCATATCTGCCTCACGGTCGTGAAATTTTTGTATTAACTAATTTGGGTTTTTAAAACACTCAGGCCAACAGGTATTGCGCTTCGGCAGTCTGTGCTTGCGCCACATTTGCCTGTACTGTCGCCTGTAATTTTTCTTTCATGCGCACCACTTCGCCGACAATAATCAACGCCGGTGATTGCACTTGCTCGCGGAGAACCGCAGCGGGAAATTCGTTCAGGGTGGAAATAATGTCGCGCTGGTCTTTACGGCAACCATTTTCGATAATCGCGACCGGCGTATCGGCAGCCAAACCACCAGCCAATAACTTTGCCGAGATTTCATCGGCGCGCGTCAAGCCCATGTAGAACACCAGTGTGTGTTTCAACTGCGCCAATGCATCCCAATTTACATCCAGACTTTTTTCGGCGTGGCCGGTAACAAAGGTACAGCCTTGCGACAAACCGCGATGGGTTAAGGGGATATCGGCGTAGGTGCCGCAACCGGAGGCAGAGGTAATTCCCGGAATCACTTCTGCTTCGATGCCAGCGGTACGCAGCTCCAATAATTCTTCGCCACCGCGACCAAATACAAAGGGGTCACCACCCTTAATGCGGCACACGGTCAAACCGAGTTGCGCTTGCTTAACCAGTAATTGGTTCAGGTCTTCCTGCGCAATGCTGTGTTGGTTTTTTGCTTTGCCTACATAGTGGGCAGGGATATTTGTTGGAAAGAGTGCGCGTATCTCGGCACTGACCAGATAATCGTAAAAAATAATATCGGCGGTGGTGATCGCGCGCAGGGCTTTTACCGTTAAGAGTTCTGCATCGCCAGGACCAGCACCAACTAACCAGACTTTACCCAAACGCGATTTTTTTGCGCGCTCATTGGCATCGCCATTTTTATTGGCGCTGCGCTGCTTGAGCATCGCTGAAGGGAGAACTTCTACACTGGCTTTTAAAAAATTGTTCATGGCAGCACCTGCGATTTGTTTACACAGGGGAAAATGCAAGGCAAATGCCACAACTTTATTTTAATAAAAAAATAATTTTTTCTTATTGTTTATCAATAGGTTATACAAGGCCATCCAGCACCACCCCTCGTCTTTCAAGCCAAATCCTGACCAGGGAAAAAACACGCTGTGATTTTTGTTGGTGCAAGGCCGCACCATTTGATCGCAAAAATGAAATATTGGATTTTGCAAAAACGCACCAACAAAAAACAAAGTGATGGTGCACTGTGCACCATATAAAAACATTTTTAGTTTTTCCGGGCGAAAGAGCGGCTAACGACCGCCTCGCCGCAGGAGCAAACACCGAAAAAATAACTCCAGCTGGCATCATTAAGGGTATAAAATTTAAAAAATCACCAATTTGGAACAGCAATTTCTGTCACACCAAGCCCGACT
Organism: Cellvibrio sp.; assembly: GCA_035481425.1. GTDB lineage: Bacteria > Pseudomonadota > Gammaproteobacteria > Pseudomonadales > Cellvibrionaceae > Cellvibrio. Next base: position 19,438 of record DATIGS010000006.1, read on the forward strand.
TGGCGAATGCTTTGCAATGCCTCCCGGAGACAGCAAAACCGAAAACGCCTTGAGCCATACCAGCAGCGCAGGTAGAGTGCCTTCAGGCTTGCAAGCTCATCTACATCAGCTTGACTACATATGCCGCTATTACACGTGGTTACATTCGCCTTTATTACAGGTGCGAGATTCACCCCATGCAACTGATCGACAGTTTTGGCCGCACTATCAATTATGTACGCCTGTCAGTCACTGACCGCTGTGACCTGCGCTGCGTTTACTGCATGGCAGAGGATATGACCTTCCTGCCGCGCGCCGAGGTGTTGAGCATTGAGGAACTGGTTACGCTGGGTACGGCCTTTGTCGAGCTCGGGGTAACCAAATTGCGGATTACCGGCGGTGAACCGCTGGTCCGGCGCGGCACCATCGCCTTACTGGAACAACTGGGGCAACTGCCGGGGCTGAAAGAACTGTGCCTTACTACCAACGGTACCCATCTTCCCCAATACGCGCAGGCGCTCAAGGATGCGGGGGTAGACCGCATCAATATCAGCCTCGATAGCCTCGACCCGGCCCGCTTCCGCCAGCTCACACGCTTTGGCGATATACAGCAGGTCTTGGCCGGTATAAAAGCCGCACAAGCCGCCGGGTTCAAACGCATCAAACTCAATTGTGTTGCACTTAAACATTACAACGCTGATGAAGTGCCAGCACTGGTGCAATTTGCGCTGGATGAAGGATTGGATATCAGTTTTATAGAAGAGATGCCGCTCGGCAAAATTAACGAACATGGTCGCGCCGCCGAGTTTGTCAGCAGCGATGAATTGCGCAGCAGCATCAACCTGCGCCACGCCTTGCAACCGGTATTTGGCAACCAGGATAACGCCGGACCCGCGCGCTATTGGCGTGTCGATGGCTACGACTCCCGCATCGGCTTTATTTCACCCCACTCCCATAATTTCTGCGGTAGCTGCAACCGTGTGCGTGTCACTGCAACCGGGCGATTATTGTTATGCTTGGGTCAGGAGAACAGTGTGGATTTGCGCGAGACCTTGCGCACCAGCGCAAATCCGCAGGCTGAAGTGCGCGCGCGCATTATCAGTGCCATGCAGCACAAGCCGGAAAAACATACTTTTGATTTGGCGAGCGAGCCACAAATTGTGCGCTTTATGAATATGACCGGCGGCTAAGCCGCATTGCACCAATAATCAAAAAATCAGGAATCACGATGTCATCCCAAAAAGAATTCGTCCCCTTAAATATTTGTGTATTAACCGTATCCGATACCCGCACTCGCGAGACAGATACTTCAGGGCAAAAACTGCAGGATTTATTAATTGCTGCCGGGCATAAATTGCACGACCGCAATTTGGTGGTGGATGACATCTACCAAATCCGCGCAGTACTTTCCAACTGGATTGTCGATGCGCAAGCACAAGTGGTATTGATCACCGGCGGCACCGGTTTTGCGGGGCGCGATTCAACCGTTGAAGCAGTAACACCTTTATTTGATAAAACCGTTGTGGGTTTTGGTGAATTATTTCGCCAGATTTCCTATGAAGAAATTGGCACATCGACAATTCAATCGCGCGCAACAGCCGGCTTTTCCAATCGCACATTGATTTTTTGTTTGCCTGGCTCGACTGGCGCTTGCACTACAGCCTGGGAAAAAATTATTAAAGAGCAATTGGACAGCCGCCAGCGCCCCTGCAACTTTGTTGGCCAGCTCAGTATTAATCCATCATGAGTGCAACTGAAAAAAAATCGGCAGGAGCGCGCCTTAAAATACAAGCGCGCCTGATGCTGGATGATGAAATTGCGTTTGGCCCGGGCAAGGCAGATTTATTGCTCGCCATTCAAGCGACCGGCTCCATCTCCGCAGCGGGAAAACATCTGGGAATGAGTTATAGGCGCGCCTGGCTATTGGTGGATGCAATGAACCGTTGCTTCCAGCAACCATTGGTGGAGACCGCGACCGGCGGTACCCAGGGCGGAGGCACACGTTTAACGGAGTTGGGATTGGATGTGCTGCGACGCTATCAACAATTGCAGCAAGCAATTCAAACACTGGGCGAACAACATTTTCCGGAATTCAAACCGCTGTTGCGCAAAAAACCGGTAGTGCCATCCAGTTAATTAGCGTCCCTTTATCATTTCTGGTTGTGTTTCTTGTTTAGCCTCTTGCTGCAATTTACCGTCCTGCACCACAAACCGCTGCGAGGTTAAAAAATTCAATTCGCTCATGGCGTGGGTGACATAGATCATCGGGATTTTACACTCGTCATAGATGCGCAAAAAAAACGGCAAGATTTGCTGTTTCAAACGTTCATCCAGTGCCGACAAAGGTTCATCCAGCAGCAACAATTCCGGCGAATATAAAATTGCCCGCCCCAGCGCAAGGCGCTGTTTTTCGCCGCCCGACAATTGCGCGGGCTTGCGTTCGAGCAGTGCACCTATCTCCAGCAATTCAACAACTGACTCCAAGGTAAAGCGGCGCTGCTGCGGGGCGATATTTTGGTAACCATAAAGTAAATTGTTGCGCACCGATAAATGCGGTAACAATTGACCATCCTGAAATACCAACCCTATGTGCCGCTGGTGCGGCGGCGTCCATAAGCGTTCACTGGTGTCGCACAATGTTCTACCGTTTAACCTGATGCTCCCCTGCTGCGGTTTTAACAGGCCCGCAATCAAAGCCAGCAGCGTACTCTTACCACCCCCTGACGCGCCTAAAACCCCGCTAATCGGCGCAGAAAAATCTTGCATCACCTGCAGGGAAAACTCCTCGCGCTGGAAACAAATATCTACCTCAAGCACGACGAACTCCCAACCACCGCTCAGCGCGACGGGTTAATAGATTACTGAGCAGCAATGAGAAAAATGCGAGCGCAAGACAAATCAAAATTAACCGCAGCGCCATAGCATCGCCGTCGATTTGATGGGTAGCGGAATAAATCGCCAGTGGTAAGGTGCGGGTCTCGCCGGCGATATTGCCCACAAAGGTAATGGTTGCACCAAATTCGCCAAGCGAGCGGCTAAACACCATAATGGAGCCGATTAAAATGCCGGGTAACATCAAGGGTAAAGTGACGGTGCGCCACACTTTAAATGGACTTGCCCCCAGTGTGCTCGCCGCCAGTTCGAGGCGGCGATCAATCATCTGCACCGACAATTTTGCGGCCTGTACCATCAGTGGAAAAGCAATCACCGCCGCTGCGAGCACTGCGCCTTTCCAATTGAATGCCAACTCAATACCGAAATTATTTTTTAGCCACTGCCCAGCAACTCCCTGCGAGCCAAATACCACTAATAATAAATAACCGGGAACGGTGGGCGGCAAAACCATCGGCATAAACAGTGCGGCTTCCAATACGGGTTTGGCAAAAAAATCTTTGCGCGCTAATAACCAGCCAAAAAAAATACCGGGTATTGCACATAGCAGGGTTGCCCAAAGCCCCACTTGAGCCGATAGTGCCAGTACTTGCCACTCGGAATCCGTCAACATACCCGAATAAATTACCTGTATTTATCGCGCACTTTATCTGGCAGCCTGCGCGCAATGTCTATCCAATTTTATTGCGCACCATTTACCGCGACGCCAAAACCATAGCGCAGGAAAACGTGTGCCGCCTGTTCTGACTGCAAAAATTGCCAGAAGGCTTGCGCATCCGGATTGGCATTTTTGGTTAATCCACCGGGATACACAATAGGCAAATGACTTTCCGCAGGGAAACTGGCAACCACTTGCACTTTTTTACTCATCAATGCATCGGTTTTATACACAATTCCCAACGCACATTCGCCGCGCTCGACAAACGCCAATGCAGTGCGCACATCTTCAGTGCCCACCAGGCGCGGCTGGATTGCCGACCACCAACCATAATAATCCAGCGCCTGTTTGGCATATTTGCCCACCGGAACATACGCCGGCTCACCGGTGCACAACTTGCCATCGAAGCGGGAAAGAAGATCAAGATTTTTTTGCAACTGAATTGCCGGCGCGCGATTTAAAGGGGAAATCAACACCAGATCATTTACCAATAAATTTTTTCGCGACTCACTGGTAAGCAAGCCGCGCTTTTCCAAATAATCGGCCCAGTCCTTGTCGGCAGAAATAAACACATCGGCAGGAGCACCATTTTCAATTTGTTTCGCCAGCGTCGATGAGCCTGCGTAAGAGGTTTTAATCACCACCCCGGCATTTGCTTTTT
>DATIGS010000007.1:0-30161 GCA_035481425.1 Cellvibrio sp.
GTGTCAGTGTTGTTGATAGTGAGTTCGAGTTTTGCACTTTTGCCCAGCACCATGCGCAACTCCGCGGAAAAATCGAATGGGAACAAATCATTTGCATCGCTGACAAATAAAAATTCGAGTGCAACAGCGCCATCACTGAGCAGGCGCGCTTCGCCTAATTCCCAAAAATTATTGCGTGCAAAACCATGCTTTTGTTTTGTCGGATCGGCTTGGTTAACGCCGAACCAAGGCAAACATAATGGTACGCCGCCGCGTAGGGCGACACCGGGGGTAAAATCGCAATTTGGGCTCAACCAAAGTAATGGATCGCCGTCGGTGGTTTTAAATTCCAATAAATGTGCGCCTTGCAGGGCGATAACTGCGCTGCACAGTGGAGTTTCCACAACCAATAAGGGTAGTCCGGCGCCGGGTGCATCTGGATATTGGGCTTTGCTGGTAGTAAGGCGGAGGAAGCTGGATTTAGCAACCAGTTGTTCCAGGTGAAGGGTGCTTTGGGCATCAGGTATGGTGATATGCATACAGGCTTCCATTTATGGGATTAATGCAGGGATTCTATAGAAATCCCCGCAAGCAAACAGCCAAATTTTTTGGTTTTGTGTACCTTAAAACAGTATCATGCGCGCCTTTTCGACAATTCTGATCATTTGTAAGCAGGTACTTTAGTGAGCAAGTCGCAATTAGCTGGTGGTTTTGTTATCGGTCAACGCTGGATCAGTGAATCCGAGGCGGATTTGGGTTTGGGAATCGTACTGGATGTGGCTAATCGCCGCTTGACCCTGAGTTTTCCCGCAGCGGGTGAGCGCCGTACCTATGCGATGGATAATGCTCCCGTAAGTCGTGTGAAATACGAGGTGGGCGAGAAGGTTCGTCATCAGGATGGAACCAAAATCCAGATCACCAGTATTGTTGAACAGGCTGGTTGCCTCATGTATGTGGGGCTCACTAAAGATAACGAAGAGTTTGCGATTCCTGAATTCGAGCTGGATAGCTTTGTGCAATTCAGTACCCCGCGTGATCGCCTGTTCGCTGGCCAAATCGATAAGCACAATCACTTCACGCTGCGCTACCAAACTCTGCATTATCAAAACCAGCATCGCCAATCCGCGATGTTTGGTTTGGCAGGGCCGCGCGTGCAATTGTTGCCGCACCAGTTGTATATCGCCAGCGAAGTATCGCAGCGCCATGCCCCGCGGGTGTTGTTGGCCGATGAAGTGGGGCTGGGCAAAACCATCGAAGCAGGTTTGATTTTGCATCAGCAATTAATGAGCGGCCGTGTGCAGCGCGCGTTGATTGTGGTTCCTGCAAGCTTGCAACACCAATGGCTGGTGGAAATGCTACGCCGGTTCAATCTCGCGTTCACCTTGCTTGATGAAGCTCGTTGCAATGCATTGGTGGGATTGGACAGCGTTGAAGAGTCAGTCGATTATGTCGATGATTTTGCAGACGATGATTTTAAAGGCGAGGTGAGTGAAGATTTTGCGCAAGCGCCCGACATCAGCAATCCTTTTGAAACTGCCCAGTTGATTATTTGCTCGCTCGATTTTTTAACCAAAAATAATTATCGCTACGAACAAGCGGTGGCTGCTGAGTGGGATTTATTGTTGGTTGATGAAGCGCACCATTTGCAATGGAGCGAGAAAAAGCCGAGCAAAGCTTACACCTGTATTGAAGGGCTTGCGAAAAAATCCAAAGGGCTCTTGCTCTTGACGGCAACACCGGAACAACTAGGTTTAGAGAGTCATTTCGCTCGTTTACGTTTGCTCGATCCTGATCGCTACTATGATCTGGAAAAATTTATTGCCGAACAAAAAGCCTATCAGCCATTGAACGAGTTGGTGCAAGAATTATTGCAAGGTCACAGTGACGACACCGGCAAAATCCCCGCCCAATTGGTGAAGTCCCTTGGTGATTATCTGCCGGCAGATACTATTAAAGCGTTACAAGCACAAGCAGAAACCCAAAGCTTGGGCGAAGCGATTGATACCGCAATTGAGTATTTGTTAGATCGCCACGGTACTGGCCGTGTGCTGTTCCGCAATACGCGCAATTCAGTAAGCGGATTTCCTGAGCGTAAATTGCACGCGCATGCGTTGAGTTTGGACGACGAAGACCTTATCGCTTTGCTTGAGCAGCCATTGGCAACACAAATCTGTGCCGAACAATACTGGCAACGAAAAACCGACTCCGATTGGTGGCTGCAAGATCCGCGCGTAGTTTGGCTCGCAGAGTGGCTACGCCAGCATCGCCGCAAAAAAGTATTGGTGATTTGTGCCAATGCAGATTCTGCGCAATCAATTGAAGAATACCTGCGTTTGCGTAAAGGTTTAACGACTGCCGTTTTCCATGAAGGTTTGAATCTGATTGAGCGCGACCGCGCTGCTGCGTATTTTGCCGAGGCGGAAGACGGAGCCCAAGTGTTGGTATGTTCGGAAATTGGTAGCGAGGGGCGCAACTTCCAATTTGCGCAGGATCTGGTGCTGTTTGATTTACCGACCAATCCGGATTTGCTGGAGCAGCGGATCGGGCGTTTGGATCGTATCGGCCAAACCGCAACAGTTAATATTCATGTCCCTTATTATGAAGATACCGCTCAGCAAAAATTAATGGAATGGTATCACCAGGGATTGAATGCATTTGAAAAAACCTGCGCGATAGGGCAGGCAACTTATGTGAAGTTTGCTGATGCGCTGCTGCCGGCATTGGTAAGCAATGACGAGCTAGCATTCGCACAATTATTAAATGAAACCCAACAATTTTCTGCTGAACTGGTGGCGCAATTGCAGCAGGGGCGTGATCGTCTGTTGGAATTAAATTCCTGCAAGCCTTTGCAGGCTGAAGCTCTGGTTGATTCGCTGGCTGAAAATGATGCGAGTAGCGTGTTACCGATTTATATGGAGCAAGTGTTTGACAGTTTCGGTATCGATTTTGAAAAACACAGCGAAAAAAGTTTGGTGTTGCATCCGAGTGATCATATGCGCATTGAACAGTTCCCGGGCTTGCCGGAGGATGGTTTAACGGTGACCTATGATCGGCAGCAAGCCTTGTCGCGCGAAGATATGCAATTCCTTACCTGGGAACACCCGCTAGTACGCGGTGCGCAGGATTTGATCTCATTAAGTGAATTCGGCAACACGGCATTTTGCACATTGAAATTGCCACCGTTAAAACCAGGCACTTTACTATTGGAGGCTCTGTTTGTTTTACATTGCCCAGCGCCAGCCGAGTTGCAATTGTTCCGTTATATGCCGCAATCATTGTTGCGTGTATTGCTGGATGATAAGGGCAAGGATTTATCGGCAGTGCTTGGTATTACCCAACTGAGTAAACTGTTGCAAAAAGTGCCGCGCAACAACGCACAAGATTTGGTTCGCCATGCGCGCCCAACTCTTACAACCATGGTGCAAAAAGCCGAAGAAATTACGGCTGCCAAACAAACCGAACTAATTGCGGAGGCTCAGGCCAAAGTTAGCGAGCAATTGAACTCTGAGTTGGCGCGGATGAAAGCGTTGAAAGAAGTGAACCCGAATGTGCGCCAGGAAGAAATCGATTATTTGCAGCAGCGTTTGGCTGCAAGCCAACACTTTCTTGGGCAGGCAAAAATCCGTCTGGATGCATTGCGCGTGGTTATGACAATCTAATTTAAAAGGGAGCAGTCCTATGTATATTTTCTCCGCCAATGGTCGTGCAAAAAAGGCCTTCGATGATATTAAAGAAGGTCAAATGGTACCTTTTATTGTGTATATCAACTTCAAGGATTTATTTGGTGCTGAGCACCTGTGCAAGTTGTATTTAATGCGTGCCGGTTTTGTTGAGATCGACATTGAAAATCGCAAGCTGGTGCCGAGCAACCTGACCAGCGATCCGCGTGTCGTGGCTGCTGATAAAGCGATGGCTGAGGCATTGAAAGACGGCTACATGATCCAGATGTTTGACGAGTAGCTGCGCAACGCACTGCTGAACTTTTAACCCGCTTGTAAGTCTAGATTTGGTCCTAAACCAATAACCAAATCCAGGCTCACAAGTATGTTGGCTGATTCAATCGATGCCAGGGAAATTGATTTTTCCCATCTTCAATTTCTAAATTCCCACCCGCCTGTTATTGAATCCATTCGCAGCAAATTGTCGCTGCGATATTTGTTTGCGGGTATTGCGGTTTCTATTTTTTGCCACGCACTTTTGCTGATCCTGGATTGGGATTTGCAGATGTTGCCGCCAGTTAAAGCTCCCGCCACGAGACTGATGGTTCAGCTACAAGCAGCGATTCCTGAACTCGATACTTTACCTAAGCAGCCTATTGAAACTCCGTCTGCAGGCGCAGCAACCGCAGAGCCCATTGTCGACGAGCCTCAGATACTGGAAAAAGAATCGCCTGTTAGTGCTTCACCAACAAGCGAAGAAAAGCCAACAACAGTACTCGTCCAGCCTCTGACTACCGATGAGCTGAGATCAGTCATTGAAAGGGATGAGCAAACATCTATTGAATCACGTACTCACGCACCGGCTTCAGGAATTGCCGCAAATGTATTTAATCCGGCATTGCGCAAGCGTTTACAGGAAGAGGAAAGCAAACCTGAATTACAAAGAGCAGATGCCGGGCCTAAAACCCATACCGATCCCTCAGGCGCGACTATTGTGGATTTGGGTGGTGGAAAGTGTTTGCGTTCGTCTGTGCCCAAGCCGGGAGCGGCGCAAAATTGGTATATGACTTCTTGCGGCGGAAAATCAGAGTCCGAACAAATAATGGAAAGAGTGAATCAGGAGGTCAGGGAGCGTTTTCAGTGACGAGTTTTCCAAATAAAAAAGCCGTAGCAATTGTGCTACGGCTTTTCGTTTTTTAATCGCGTTTAACGACTAGTCATTTTTTTTAGGGCGGAAGCTGGTTTTTTTACCATCGCGTTCACCAAAGCGTGGCTTGTCGCGGCCGCCTTCTCTGTTGCCGCTTTCTCTGCTTCCAAAGTCACGACCACCATCACGCGGAGAAGCGTCTCTCGGACCAAAATCACGTTTTTGTTTGCGACCGAAATCATCACCACCACGCGGACCGGTGTCCAATGAAATTTCCAATGGACGATTGCGCACGCGCACTTTCTTCAATTTGGCGAGAATCTCATTCGACATTCCGGCTGGTAAATCTACCGTAGAGAATTCGTCGTGCAATTTAATATGGCCAATGTAGCGGCTCTCGATTCCCGCTTCATTTGCGATTGCGCCAACGATGTCGCCTGGACGAGCCTCGTGATTGCGACCGACTTCAATGCGATAGCGATCCATATTTTCATCGTTGCGTTCACGGCGTGGACGATCTTCGCGTGAACCGCGATCACGGCCTCCATCGCGACTGTCACGGCCACCACGGTCGTCGCGATCACGACTGCCACGGTCACCGCGCTCGGGTTTTATGTCAGTGAATTTAACTTGCAGTGGGCGTTCGCGCTGCAACAAATAGGCGAGGGCAGAAGCAATTTCTTCTGGTGATACATCATTCTTATGACTATATTCGGCCAGCAAGTCATTGAAGAATGACAGATCAGGTTGTTCAGCCAGGGTAGTAGTAATTTGTGCAGTAAACTGATCGATACGATGCTTGGTAACGGTGGCACCGCTCGGCAATTCCATCAATGTGATTGGCTTTTTGGTGGCCTTTTCGATGGTGTAGAGCAAACGCTTTTCGCGCGGAGCAACAAACAGGATTGCTTTACCGCTACGACCAGCACGACCGGTACGGCCAATACGGTGAACGTAAGCTTCGCTATCGTAAGGGATGTCATAGTTAACAACGTGGCTTACGCGTTCAACGTCGATACCGCGGGCAGCAACGTCAGTCGCGATGACGATATCCAATTTACCGGTTTTCAACCGGTCAATTGCGCGCTCACGCAATTGTTGGTTCATATCGCCGTTCAATGCCGATGCAGAGTAACCGCGTGCTTCCAATTTTTCAGCGAGTTCAACTGTAGCGGTTTTGGTGCGCACGAAAATAATCATGCCGTCGAAAGGCTCAACTTCCAGAATGCGAGTCAGTGCGTCCAATTTATTGGTGCCGCTCACCATCCAGTAAACCTGTTCGATATTTTCGCCGGTAGATTGGGTGCTTGCGATTTTGATTTCTTTCGCATCGCGTAAATAGTTGTCACACACTTTGCGAATTTCGCGCGGCATGGTCGCCGAGAAAAGTGCAGTTTGGCGCTCGGAAGGGGTGTGTTCCAAAATCCATTCAACGTCATCGATAAAGCCCATGCGCAGCATTTCGTCGGCTTCGTCGAGTACCAAACTCTTCAAGCTATTCAGGTTCAAACTGCCGCGACGCAGGTGATCCATCACGCGGCCGGGAGTACCGACAACAACATGGGCACCGCGTTTTAATTGGCGCAATTGGCTAGTCATATCCTGGCCGCCGTAAATTGGCAGCACATGGAAGCCCGGGATCTCGCTGGCGTATTTTTGGAAGGCTTCAGCTACCTGGATTGCGAGTTCACGCGTAGGTGCTAATACCAGAATTTGTGGCTCCGCTTGTTTGATGTCGATACGCGACAACAATGGCAAAGCAAATGCCGCTGTTTTACCGGTGCCGGTCTGCGCCATGCCGAGGATATCGCCGCCGGCAAGCAATACAGGAATTGCCGCTGCTTGAATAGGAGATGGTTGCTCGTAGCCAACCTTTTGGATGGCGCGCATAACGGGTTCAGAGAGGGCTAAATCGGAAAACATAATAGGTTCAGACATGTAATAACCTGTGTTTAAACATAAAAATCGCACGCAAAATTACGCGATAACAGCGAGATGCCGTATCCGTCTTTTTACGATGTGATTTTTATTGGTTTTTTAGTGGGTGCTTGCGAAAACATTGCCGAATACACATTGGCAACAGTGAATGGGCAAACACAATAAAGTGGGGGCGATGATCGGATCGCTAAACGTATGAAGTCTACATACAGGGTTCGGCTGCGCGTGAAAATAACTCGGCGAGTCAGGGCACACTTGCTATCAAGTTAAGGCAGTCGTAAAAAGCGATTAAATCAACGAATTCCCGTGTAATCTGCCAGGCAGATTCTGTTGCAATCCGCGAGTTAAACCCGCATGACTGATTGCATATCAGCATCACCCCAGGGCAAGACATTCACGATCAAGAGAGGGGGTTACTGAAAGTGCGCGGAGTATAGAGTCTTGCGGCTTTTAAGGCCAGTTAAATTTGATATGCGTCGCAAATTGGTACTAAGACCGCAAGATTCATCCGACAAATTTGCATAAGCGCTTGCCGTTGCTTAAACCTACTGTTCGCAATGAATAGCCGGGTTTACACTCGCATCCTTAATAAGGATCTCTCTATGGCTGAACGACACATCTCTACCACCGCACTGGCGCGCCTCATTAGTAAAGAGAGCAAAGAGCTATTTATCCTGCTTACCACCGGTGGCTGGATCGTGAAGGTGGATAACCACTGGCAGCTGACCGAAAAGGGCAAGTTTGAGGGCGGCGTTTATGTCAATCACCCCAAATTCGGGGAATACATTGCCTGGCCGGAATCCATCCAACATCACCCGCTGTTAAAGCTCTTACCAGAAGCACCCTTAAGTGCGAGCAACCTCGCGCACAAGTGGGATATTCCCGCACGGCTGGTAAATTTGTTATTGGCCGAGAAGGGGCTGATCAAAAAACACATTCGCGGTTGGCTACTATCCCCTAAAGGTAAAAATATTGGTGGGCAACAACAGGAAGCTGAATCCGGTATTCCCTTTGTTACCTGGCCAGAAACGATCCTGGATGAGCCAGAATTGATCGCATCACTTTTACAAATTAAAGGTGATGTGGGATTGTCAGGGCAGTTGGCGTTAGACGGTCATAGCGTCAACAATCCAATGCAGCGCAGAATCAATAATTGGCTTTATCTGGCTCGTGTTATTCATGCGCGAAACTATCTGTTGCTCTGGGATACAGATTCTGCGGTCGCAGATTTTTATTTACCGGATGCTGAACTTTGTATCGAGTGTTGGGCAGATGAGCTTGAGCTGGATAACAATCGCGCGGCGGTGATAAGTAACGAGCTTGAAAAAAATCAGATCTACAAAAAACACAAGGTTGCTTACATTGAATTCCGCGATGAAAATATTCATCAAGTCGATGAAATGCTCGCGCGTGAACTATTGCGGCGCGGCATTGCAATTTATTAATACTTTTTCTTAGGAGTTTTTCATGGCAAGCGTTTTCACAATGATTATGGAAGGAAAAATCCCCGGTAACTTTGTCTGGAGAGATGATAAAGCAGTTGCCATCCTCACCATTCAACCTATCCGCCAAGGGCATGTATTGGTAATCCCGCGCGAAGAAGTTGATCAGTGGAGCGATTTGCCATTGGATCTTGCTGCTCATTTAATGCAAGTCAGTCATAAAATCGCCAACGCATTGAAAGTGGCTTATCCCGCAACGCGGGTAGGTTTTATGATCGCCGGTCTTGAAGTGCCTCACACCCATATCCATTTGGTCCCGATGGATTCCATGAATGATTTGAGTTTTGAGTTCGCAAAAAATGCCGATAGCGACACCTTAAAACAAACAGCGGAAAAAATTCGCGGTGTGTTGCAATCCCAGGGTTTTGCTGAAGCGGCTTTTTAAAAAGACAGGGTAAAAGAAGAGTTGTGCTCGAATGCTATTCGGGCGCCGGGTTTACTAACTTATGAATTTATTACTTTCCCCTAACTCGCTGCTGTTTTGGCTGACAACCTGCCTATCGCTCCCGATCTTACTGATGGCAATTCGCCACGCACCATGGCAGCAAGTTTTAGCCAGCCAGCCTCGTCAGCACGCGCTATTCGCCACCATTTTAGCCCTCGCGTTATTGTGGCTGCTGCAAGTGTCGGTACGCGATACGATTGCGATACATCCACTGTTAATGACCGTAACGACCATGGTGTTTGGTTGGAGCCTTGCAACCCTAATCGGGGCTATGGCATTGGTCGCGCTGGAGATTTACCAGATTCCCTTGCATGCACTCACACTGGATTGGGATGTAGCAGTCGCGCAATTTAATTTGAACACCTTGCCAGTCGATTTCTGCTTGAGTGTCGTCGTGCCCGTAGGTTGGGCCTGGTGTGTGCTCTGGTTAGTGGATCGCTGGAAATTTAAAAATCCGTTTACCTATTTTTGGGGTGTTGGATTTTTTGGCGCAATGCTGAGTTGCATCTGGCTGGGATTGGCCGCGTTGTTGCTGTTTGGAATTACCGGTAGCGAGGCTCAGTTCGCGACTACGCTGGAGCATTTTATCGTATTTGTATTGATGACCTTTCCCGAAGGCTTTGTTAACGGTTTGATCGCGACCGTGATGACCGTGCTGTATCCCGATATGGTCAAAACTTACCGCGATGATTGGTATTTAAAAGATTAAATACCAATCATCAGAAATAGCGTATCTCGGCAACAGTTATTTAACTCATACCGACAAGTGTCGCCACACCCAATCCGATAAACAAAATACACGCTGCTTTATGAGCAATGCCCAGCGGCAGTTTATCCATCAGCCATTTTCCTGCAAAAATGACCGGCACATTCGCGAGCAACATTCCGAAAGTGGTCCCGGCAATAACTGCCATGGTCATCCACATATCAGCGCTGAATTTTGCAGCAAGAATGACCGTGGCGATTTGGGTCTTATCGCCAATCTCTGCAAGAAAAAATAATACCAGTGTGGCGAGAAACGGGCCGTAGTTGGCGAAGCGCCCCATTTCATCGTCTTCTTTATCCGGGATTAATAACCATAAGCCGATTGCGATAAAGCTGCCGCCGACTATCCATTTGATCCATTCCGCTGGAATCACGTCGGCCAACACAGCGCCCAGCCAGGCAGAGAGGGCGTGGTTTACCAATGTGGCGATTAACACTCCCAGGCTGATGATGTAAGGCCGGCCATAACGGGCAGCAAGGAAGAGGGCGAGCAATTGGGTTTTATCGCCAATTTCTGCAATAGCAACGGCGAAAGTTGAGCTGAGGAATGCTTCCATAATAAATACCAAGGCGGGATGAATAGCATGAGATACAACCGCAGTCCCGCCGGGGCTGCAGTGGTATCTCAGGTCTCATCAATCCGATGTGCGCTGATAACAAGCGCGACAGAGGACGCTTTTGCCATGCCGTAAATGCACTCAATGTTTGATGAAGAGTGCGGCAAGTTTGTTGACAAAAGCGCTCAGCAATTAGCAGTGCGTGCATGCTATTTGCTGAAGCAGATTACTCCCCCGAGAGAGTGCGCGCATTATAAAGAGGCATGATTAATGCGACAACCCGAAAATTGCCCCAAGCCAAATGTTTGACTTTTAAGTCAGGTTGGTACCTCTAAGTATATGAAAAATAACGAATAAATATATTGGCATCCCGCTTGCAAATACCCTCACAGGTTAGCCTTCGTCGACAAGATTCCGTTGTTTTATTGACGGTAGAGCTTGGGCGATAGGGCTAGATTGCAGATCAGGGGTTTTTATGACGCAAGCAGTTTCGAATGTAATCAAGGTTGGCAGTATGGCTAAAGCGCGTGCCGGGCTTTTGGCCGCCAATTCGGCTGACCCTGTCTCCGCCCCACAGGCTTCGCAGCCAATTGATAAGGCCATCAGTGAAAAAGGCCAGGATCTGCGAAGTGCATTTGAATTGTTTAATCAAATGTCCGAGCAGCTCGCGGATTCTTATCATTTATTGGAAAACCGTGTTGCTGAATTAAATGAAGAACTCTCCAGCCTAAGCGATCGCCGTTTGCAGGAGTTGGCTGAAAAAGAAAAGCTGGCCAATCGGCTTGAAAGCCTGCTGAATTTTTTACCGGGTGGTGTAGTGGTACTGGATTCATCCGGGCGTGTGTCTGAATCAAACCCTGCGGCGATTGAGCTATTGGGCGAGCCGCTGCAAGGCGAGTTGTGGCGCGATGTGATCGTTCGCTGTTTTGCTCCGCGCCAGGGTGATGGCCATGAAGTGTCGCTGCGCGATGGTCGCTTGATTAGCATCCAAACCCGAAACCTGGGTGCCGACGGACAAATTATTTTGCTGACTGACCAAACCGAAACCCGCCGCTTGCAAGGTGAGTTAAGCCGTCATGAACGCTTGTCGGCTTTGGGCAAAATGATGGGCGCACTCGCACATCAAATCCGCACGCCACTTTCGTCGGCCATGTTGTATGCCGGACATTTGTGTGGCGGAAAATTGGATGATGTCCGCCGTCAGCAATTCTCAGAAAAAATTCTCGGTCGCTTGAATAATATTGAGCGCCAAGTGCAAGACATGTTGTTTTACGTTAAAGGCGAGCTGGCGTTGAATGACGTAATTAGCGTTGCCCAATTGCAGTCCGATTTAGCGGAGGCAATGGAAGTTCCCTTGATGACAAGTGGTTCAACGTGCGAGTGGGTTATCAATTGCCGCGAACACTATATCCAATGTAATCGCGATGCATTGATTGGTGCTTTATTAAATCTGGTCAATAACGCGATTCAAGCGGCCGAAAATAACGCGACTTTACGCATCGAATTCAATGTGTACCCTCAGGCATTAAACAATTCATTGCCAAATGGTTCATTACAAAACAATGCAAAACCTAATGCGGATCTATCACAAGACGAGCAGCGTTTATGGATTCGTGTTTGCGATAAAGGTCCGGGGATGTCGGCGGAACTATTGGCGTCGGTAGGGGATTTATTTGTCACTACCAAAGCGCAAGGCACAGGTTTGGGTTTAAGTGTGGTGAAAGCGGTTGCACGCGCGCATCACGGAAAATTTTTATTGCAATCAACAGTAGGCAAGGGCACTTGTGCGAGTTTGCTGTTGCCGTTTGCGACATTTACATCTTAGGGGAATAATCATGGCGTTAGCATTGCAACAAGCTGATTTCGAAAGTGCGATCAAGGTGTTGGTTGTTGAAGATGACAATAATCTCCGCGAAGCATTAACCGATACGCTGCAATTAGCCGATTATTCGGTCATTGCGGTTAATAGTGGCGAAGAGGCGCTTAAGCAATTAGCCCTGCTGGGTGATATTCGCATGATCGTTTCAGACGTCAATATGGGCGGAATGAGCGGCCACGATTTGTTGCGCAGTGTGAAGCAGGAATACCCTCAAATCCCGATGATGTTAATTACCGCTTATGCCAGCATTGCTGAATCCGTAGATGCGATGAAGCAGGGCGCGGTTGATTATTTGGTAAAACCTTTTGCGCCGCAAACGCTGGTGGAAACGGTCGCGCGTCATTTAGGTGTTGCGCAAATTTCCGGTGATGAACCGGTTGCTATGGCTCCATCCAGTAAACAATTATTGCAACTGGCGCGTCGTGTAGCCCAATCAGATTCAACCGTGCTGGTGGTAGGTGAATCTGGCACAGGTAAAGAAGTTTTGGCGCGTTATATTCATGATCACTCATCGCGTCGCAATCAACCATTTATAGCAATCAACTGCGCGGCAATTCCGGAAAATATGTTGGAAGCCATGTTGTTTGGCCATGAAAAAGGCGCTTATACCGGCGCGCACACCAGCAGCCCTGGTAAGTTTGAACAGGCAAATGGCGGCACTTTGTTGCTCGATGAAATTTCCGAAATGGATATCGGCTTGCAAGCAAAATTATTACGTGTGTTGCAAGAGCGTGAAGTAGAACGTTTAGGTGGGCGCAAAACCATCAAGCTCAATGTGCGCGTAATCGCCACATCCAACCGCGATATGCGCAGTGAGGTTGTTGCCGGTAAATTCCGTGAAGACTTGTATTACCGTTTGAGTGTGCTGCCGCTGCAATGGTCTCCACTGCGTGATCGTATGGAAGATATTATTCCCCTTGCGGAAAAACTCTTGCAAAAGCATGCGCACAAACAAAATCGCCGCGGCGTTAGCTTGTCTGTATCTGCACAGCAAATGCTGCTGGCATATCCGTGGCCTGGCAATGTGCGTGAGCTGGATAATATTATGCAGCGCGCCTTAATTCTGCAGGAAGGCAAATCCATCCAGGCTGAGGATTTAGGTTTGGGGGCAACCGGTGCCTATTCACAAGCGCCTGTGCATTACAGCCAAAAACCCAATTTGTTGGAGGCGGCACAAGCAGTGAATCCGGTTGCGGAATTTGATGCAGGCGAGCCATCTTTTGCTGCACAAGCATTTGCCAATGCCAGCTATCGCGCTAGTCAATTTTCTGTCGCGAGCGTAGCTGGCGATAATATTGCGTTGATCAGCAACCAGCCTGTGCATCATTCATCGCTTAACAATCCGGCGTTGGGAAATGACCTTAAACAGCGCGAGTACGAAATTATTATGAATACGCTGCGCAACGAACGCGGCAGCCGCAAAAATACCGCCGAGCGTCTAGGTATTAGTGCGCGTACCCTGCGTTATAAAATTGCACGTTTGCGTGAAGAGGGCTATGAAATTACGGAGTGATCCAAGGTTTAAAAGACTTGGATAATGAACCTTCCCAAGTTAAGGCTTGGGAAGGTTGGTTTGAACGATTAATGCAAATACTCGAACTCGTATTCACAGGTTTCCCGCTGTAACTTTTTTTCTTCCCATTTTTCTTCCAGCTTGCGTCGGCATTCCATGTTGCGGCGCATTTGCTGTTTTTTACCCTTCGATACCACTACATCGGCAATAAAACTTGCCATCGCGTTTTCGATTAATTCCAGTTCACTCAATATTGGCATTTCTTGCATGTGAAACTCCTTAATGATTGGAAAGCTGGCTCTGGAAACGGGAGTGATGCTAATGCTCCTGAATGACAATGCGGTTAAGGAACTGCGACAAATTGATTAAGGCTTGCACGCCTTTTTCTTCAAATAGGGGCAAGGATTTGCCGTGCGGCAAAGGTTGGCCTGCTTTGTGCAAAATCCCCTGCAAAGACGGGTTTGGCAGTACAAATGCCAAATTATTGTCACTGTGAGTCAGGGGAATTTGGAGAGCCGCATCATGACTGATCGCGTAGATATCAACCGCTTGTTAGGCGATATGCGCAACCTCAAAGCGCAAACCCAGGCATTTCAACGCCCGCAAGGTATGGGTGATACGCCAAACGGTATGCGCAGCCTTGGCGCTGTGCCGGTGGAAGGTACAACCAAGGCACCGAGTTTTGGCGATTTAATGACGCAAGCCGTTAATAAAGTGAACGAAGTGCAGAAAACTTCCAACGCTATGGCTGACGCATATGAAAGAGGTGTAGCGGGTGTGGACATCACCGACGTGATGATTGCCTCGCAAAAAGCGTCGGTATCCTTCCAGGCAATGGTGCAGGTGCGCAATAAATTAATTGATGCCTATCGCGATGTCATGAACATGCCAATTTGATGGCTTGGTTAAATCGAATTAAAAAAATTGTTTGAGGTGTTGTGATTATGGCTACTAGCGCCGCTCCCGAAGCTGAAAATGCGCCCGCCCAATCAAAATTGGGTGGTGATTTTTTAGAAGGTCTAAGCAACCTCAATTTGCTGCGCCAGGTTGGCTTGATGGTTGCGCTTGCCGCCAGCGTCGCGATTGGTTTTGCGATTGTGATGTGGATGCAGGGTGAAGATTATCGCCCGCTCTATGGCCGTATGGATAATCTCGACGCGGCCAATGTGGTCGATGTGCTTGAGCAAAACCAAATCAAATTTAAAGTGGATGAAAACAGTGGCGCAATTCTTGTCGCCAGTGAAGATGTGCACATGGCGCGTTTGAAACTGGCCGAATTTGGTTTGCCATCAAGCCCAACCCAAGGCTTTGAGTTGATGGACAAAGAGCAACCTCTTGGTACCAGCCAATTTGTAGAGAACACCCGCTACCAACGCAGTATTGAAGGCGAATTGGCGCGCACCATTACCAGCATTACCAGTATCCGCAGTGCGCGCGTGCATTTAGCCATCCCGAAAAAAACCGTATTTGTGCGCGACACAACTAATCCAACGGCATCAGTTTTTGTTGAAGTTTTTGCCGGAAGAAGTGTTGACCCTGCGCAAGTAAAAGCGATTATGAATTTGGTGGCCTCATCGGTTCCAGGCATGAAAATGGCTGACGTTACTGTCGTGGATCAGCACGGTAATTTGATTTCTACAGGTGATGACAATGCCGAATTATTAATGGCTGCCAAGCAACACCAGTATTCGCAAGAAGTGGAAAGCAGCGTAATCAAACGCATCAATGGCATTTTGGAGCCAGTGGTTGGCGGCGGAAAATTTCGCGCAGAAGTGAGTGCCGATATTGATTTCACCGCGGTCGAACAAGCGGCAGAAACCTTTAATCCTGATCTACCGGCCATTCGCTCTGAGCAAACACTGAACGAAACCCGCCGCGCGGCTGATGTTGCTGCCGGTATCCCGGGTGCATTGACGAATCAACCTCCGGGGACTGCCGAAGCGCCGGAACAAATTGATCCTGCGACTGGCCAACCCGTCCAGCCAGCCGAGCCGACCAATAATCGCGAACAGGCAACCCGCAATTACGAACTCGACCGCACCGTTAGCTATACCAAACACCAACAAGGCACCTTGAAGCGCCTGACTGTCGCGGTGGTAGTGGATGATAAGGTGGTCAAAAATGCAGATGGCACCGAAACGCTGGTTCCCTGGACTGAAAACGAATTGGAACGTTTGTCTATACTGGTTCGGGACGCGGTAGGGTTTAGCGCAGTTCGTGGCGATAGCGTCAATGTATTGAACTCACCATTTGCGAATCGGGTCGATGATTCAAACGTAGGAATGGAATTGCCTTGGTGGGAAGTGTGGATCACTCCTTACATCAAGCACATCGCCAGCGTGCTGATCATGCTGCTGATCGTATTTGGTTTGTTGCGCCCCATGTTTAAGAGTTTGTCCAAACAAGGTGGTGCACTGGCCGAGCAAGAAGAAGCGCGCCAACTGGCGGCGTTGGAAGCGGCAGGTACCGGCGGGCTTGAAGGCATGTCTGATGAAACCGTAACGCTCACCGGCGGCCACGCGCTCTTATTGCCTAGCCCGGAAGAGGGCTACGAAGCACAACTGAATGCAATTAAAGGCATGATCGCCGACGACCCGGGCCGTGTTGCCCAGGTAGTGAAACAGTGGATAAATCGCGATGACTGATGCTAACGACAAAGCTGTCGATAAACCCAAAGTTAAATTGCGCTACGTTGATCAAGCGGCGATCTTGTTGATGTCGCTGGGCGAGTCAGACGCGGCAGAAATTTTAAAACATATGGGTCCAAAAGAAGTTCAGCGCATTGGCGCCGCCATGACCCAACTGCAAAATGTCCAACAGGCGGACGTGCAAGTGGTGTTGGGAAATTTTTTAGATGAAGTGCGCACGCTCACTGGCCTCGGTGTCGGCGCTGACAATTACATTCGCAAAATGCTGGTGACTGCATTAGGCGAAGACAAAGCAAATAGTTTGATCGACCGTATTTTGATCGGTGGCAATACTACTGGGTTGGATACACTCAAGTGGATGGAGGCGCGTTCAGTTGCCGATATTATCCGCAACGAACACCCGCAAATTCAGGCGATTGTGATTGCGTATCTGGATTCGGATCAGTCCGCCGAAATACTGACGTATTTCCCCGAAAAAGTGCGTCTCGATATCATGATGCGCGTTGCTTCACTCGACACAGTGCAACCGAGCGCGTTGCAAGAACTGAACGATATTCTGGAAAAACAATTCTCCGGCAATGCTGCATCGCAAACCAAAGCCATGGGCGGTTACAAAGTGGCGGCAGAAATTATGAACAACCTTGATGGTTCAATCGAAGCCGAGTTGATGGAAGGCATCAAAGAGATCGACGAGGATATGGGCAACCAAATCCAGGATCTTATGTTTGTGTTCGAAAATCTCAAAGAGGTGGACGACCGCGGCATTCAAGCGCTGTTGCGCGAAGTCTCTTCCGATGTTTTGGTGGTTGCACTCAAAGGTGCGGACGACGACCTCAAAGAAAAGATTTTCAAAAATATGTCCAAACGCGCCGCCGAATTGCTGCGCGACGATTTGGAAACCAAGCCGCCGATGCGTTTGGCGGATGTGGAAGCCGCACAAAAAGAAATTCTTATTACCGCCCGCCGTATGGCCGACGCAGGCGAAATTATGTTGGGTGGTGGTGGCGATCAAATGGTTTAATAGTTGCCATCACGTTAATTGAGACAAGCCCATGTCGGACAACAAGATAAACAATCGCATTCCCGCTGAAGATGTCGAACATGCAGCGACTTGGGTGATTCCACCAATCGCCGATCATGGGCGCATTTTATCGTCCGCAGAAAAAGAAGCGCGCGAACGACGTGAACGTTTGTTGCGACGCGAAAAAGAAACCATCGAAACCGTTGAAATTCCCGAGCCTGAACAACCGCCACAATTGGGCATGACTGCAGAAGAAATGCAGGCAAT
The DNA here is from genome assembly GCA_035481425.1 of Cellvibrio sp. Lineage (GTDB taxonomy): Bacteria > Pseudomonadota > Gammaproteobacteria > Pseudomonadales > Cellvibrionaceae > Cellvibrio. The sequence continues at coordinate 17,321 of DATIGS010000007.1, forward strand.
TTTTGATGAGGCAGAAAAAGCCGGTTTTGAGCAGGGTCATAAAGAAGGTTTTAACAAGGGCAACGCAGAAGGTTATGAAGCGGGGCGCCAGCAAGGCCTAATGGAAATGCGGGCGCAGCTGGTGGCCGAGCAACAACGCTTTCAAAAATTAGCAAATGCATTGCTTGAACCCATCAATGCGCAAGATGATGACATCGAGCATTTATTGTTGGATGTGATTTGTACCCTCACCCAAAGTGTGGTGCAGCGCGAGTTGCAAACCGACTCATCACATATTGTCAGCTTGGTGAAAAATGCGGTCGATGCATTGCCCATAGGCAGCAAAAATATTCGCGTCTGTTTAAATCCGGATGATTTGGCAGCGGTTGAAACCTATGCAGCCGAGCAACAATTAGCCTGGAGTTTTTTTGGCGATAATGAATTGCTGCCCGGCGGTTGCCGAATAGAAACGCCGGAAAGCCGCGTGGATTTTTCGGTGTCATCACGTTTGCAAACCGTGTTGGAACAATTTATTACCAAGCAATTAGCCAGTGGCGATGAACTCACATCATTTGACGGCACTGATGACCGTGCAGCTGACCGTGCAGATGAAACTACCGATGAAAAATCTCATCAACAACCTAACGTAAATCCACACGCGCCAACCGGAGAGCCGTAATGTCCGAACGGCAATCCATTAGCTCGCGCTTGCGCACTTACGGTCCACGAAAATTGGTAACGGTTGAGCCGCAAGCAGAAGGGCGCATCACCCGTTCGGTCGGGCTGACACTGGAGGCGGTGGGGCTGAGCGTATCGGTGGGGCGTCAATGCGAAATTATTAATAGCGATAATCGACGCATCGAAGCCGAAGTAGTAGGGTTCTCTGGCGATAGAGTTTTTCTAATGCCAATCAAACAGGTTGAAGGTTTACAACCTGGCGCGCGCGTTGTCCCTATTGCAACCCAGATGGGTATGCGTGTTGGTCCACATTTACTCGGCCGAGTCGTTAACGGCATTGGCCAACCTCTCGATGGCAAGGGCCCATTGATTGGCGATGAATTTCTCGATTTCGCTCCTCATCAAATTAATCCCTTACAACGCCATCCCATTAGCGAACCGCTGGACGTTGGTGTGCGCGCAATTAATGCATTGATTACCGTTGGTCGCGGCCAACGCCTGGGGTTGATGGCGGGTTCCGGTGTAGGTAAAAGCGTGCTCCTGGGTATGATGACCCGCTTTACCACTGCCGATGTAGTGGTGGTGGGATTGGTGGGTGAACGTGGCCGGGAAGTAAAAGAATTTATTGACCACATTCTGGGCGAAGAGGGTTTGCGTCGTGCAGTAGTGGTGGCGTCCCCGGCAGATGATGCCCCTCTAATGCGGTTGCGCGCCTCACAGTTATCGAGCCGTATTGCCGAGTATTATCGCGACCAAGGTTTAAACGTATTGTTGCTAATGGATTCACTAACCCGTTTCGCGCAGGCACAACGTGAAATTGCCCTTGCGATTGGCGAGCCACCGGCGACTAAAGGTTATCCACCATCGGTGTTCGCCAAAATTCCGCAATTGGTTGAGCGTGCCGGCAACGCAGAAGAGGGCGGCGGTTCCATCACCGCGTTCTACACGGTATTGACTGAAGGCGATGACTTACAGGACCCGATTGCTGACTCGGCACGTGCAATCCTTGACGGCCATGTGGTGCTGTCGCGCCGGTTGGCGGAAGAGGGGATTTATCCTGCCATTGATGTAGAAGGGTCAATCAGCCGTGCGATGCAAAATATTGTTGATGAAGATCATTTGAAAATGATGCAGCGCTTTAAGCAACTCCTGGCGCGCTATCAACAAAACCGCGACTTGATTGCGATCGGTGCCTATACCCCAGGTGCCGATCCGGAAACCGATGCGGCAATCGAACGTTTTCCGCATTTGCGCGCGTTTATCCAGCAGGGCATCCGGCAGGGCGTGCATTTGCATGAATCTATTACTAATCTCAAATCATTACTCAAACCACCCGCCAACACCAAAGCCAATAGTCCGCTGGCAGCGCAACATCGCCAACGGTAAATCAGTGAGAGCGAGTCATGGCTGATTCCCGTGCCAAACGCATGAAAGTTGTTTTGACTCTGGCAGAACAACAGGAAGATGACGCGGCTAAAAAACTCAATCAATTCCGCGAGCAACTCGCTCAAGAGGAACGGCAACTGGTTGAGCTGCGCGACTACGCCAACCAATACTTGCATGCCCAAGGCGAGTTACGCCAAGGCGTTCTCGCCCATGAACTCATCAACTACAGCAGCTTTATCAATCGTTTAAATGAAGCCTGTCGCGATCAGGAAGTTAAAGTTGAACGCTACCGCGGAATGCTTGAAAACCTGTTGCAGCAATGGCGCATAAAACATCAAAAACGTAAGGCGATTGAAGATTTGATTGTGCGCCTGCAACAAGAAGATAACCTTTTGTTAGATAAGCGCTTGCAGAAAGAATTGGATGAATTAAGCTCGCAGCAGTTGCGGCGGCAGTCCGATAATGCCCAATAACAAATTTACGCGCCCAACGGCTTATTTCGTATAGACGAAAATCCACTAAGTCTTCCAGCAGCTCCGCTTTTATAGGCTATCCTTAGCTTGATCCAGTAAAGTAGGGTCGATCCAATGAAGCGGGGATTGCCCCTGTAGTCTTGTAATGGAAAATGTTTAGCGTTTTTGATGAGGTAAGACATGGCGATCACGTCAACAGTTTCTCCTGATGGCAATCAAGTCACTATTTATATCCAAGGCCGTTTCGACTTCAGTTCTCATCAGGAATTTCGCGGGGCTTACGAAAAACTGTCCCGTGCTCCTGCGCATTATCGTGTTGATTTGCAGGGCACTTCGTACCTGGACAGCTCAGCGTTGGGGATGTTGTTATTGCTACGCGATTATGCGGGCGGAGAGCAATCCAATATCCAGATTGTGAATTGCGCTCCCGATGTTAAAAAAATTCTTTTAATTTCCAATTTCGAACAATTATTTGATATTCAATAAGCACATATGCTGCCCAGGTCAGTGCGACTTGTGCAGGGAAGCGATCTTATGAGTGATGCTCGACGTTTGAAAATTCTGGTCGCTGACGATACAGAAACCGACAGACTTATATTGGAAAGTATTGTTCGCAAGGAAGGGCATCAAGTAGTTTCTGCGTGTAACGGGCTTGAAGCCGTGCAAGTCTATTCTGCGGAAAAACCCGACATCGTATTGCTTGATGCATTGATGCCCGAGCTCGATGGCTTTGGCGCCGCCCGCAAAATTAAAGAGCTTGCGGGTGATGAGTTGGTCCCTATTATTTTCCTGACGTCACTTTCCGACACCGAATCGCTGGTGCAATGCCTTGATGCTGGCGGCGATGATTTTCTTTCCAAACCCTACAATCGCATTATCCTGCAGGCCAAAATTAAATCCTTCAATCGCATGCGTGAATTGCATAGCACTATGCTCACGCAGCGTAACCAAATCGTCCAGTACAACAATCGTCTCCTGCAAGAGCAAACAGTCGCCAAACATGTATTCGACAATGTCGCTCACAGCGGCTGTTTAAATGCGGGAAATGTGCGGTATTTTTTATCGTCACTCGCGGTATTTAACGGGGATGTGCTGGTTGCTGCTATGCGCCCTAACGGCAGCATGATGGTGCTGCTCGGTGACTTTACCGGCCATGGTTTGCCGGCGGCTATTGGAGCCATGCCCTTGGCATCCACCTTTTACGGCATGGTGCCTAAAGGATTTTCCATGACGGATATCCTGCGTGAAATTAATGGCAAGTTAAAAAATATTTTGCCCGTCGGGATATTTTGTTGCGCCACTATGATGGATATTAATTTTCGCAAGAAGCGGTTGAAGATCTGGAATGGTGGCTTGCCGGATTGTTTTATTTATCGCCATGAAAATGGCGAGGTAACTCCAGTTAAATCGACCCATTTACCGCTCGGTGTTTTGTCGGGTCGCGCCTTTAAAGATAATTGCGAATATTTTGAATTACAGAGCGACGATCGAATTTTTGTCTGGTCTGATGGTATTCATGAAGCTCGCAATGCCCACGGAGAAATGTTTGGTGAAGGACGCTTGCGGTCAGTCTTTAGTAACAACCAAAATCCCAATCATTTGTTTGATCAAATAATCGAAGGGGTCCAGCAATTTGTTGGCGGTGGTGAAAAAGATGATGATTTATCGCTGCTCGAAATTCGAATGGTCGAGCCGGATGGTGTCAATAGTTTTGCCAAAGAGGCCAGCGATCGTTTTGGTAACTCCGAAATCGAATGGGCCATGAGTTTTGAAGTTAAACCAACCAGTTTTAAAGTGTTTGACCCATTGCCCATGCTGCTAAATGTTTTAATGGAAGTGCCTAGTCTGCGCGGTTTTAGCAGTACGCTTTATACGATCCTGGCAGAGTTATATACCAATGCGCTCGAGCATGGTGTATTAAAATTGGATTCGGAACTCAAGAAAACCTCTGAAGGTTTTTCGCAATACTATGAATTGCGTGAGCAACGGATCAATGAGGTTGCCGACGGGTTTGTACGTATCAATATCTCGCACATAACCAATGAAGAGGGCGGCCGGTTAAAAGTTCGCATTGAAGACAGTGGCGATGGATTCGATCATCAATCGCGCACCGATGATAATCTTTCATCCTTCGGTTACAGCGGGCGCGGCATTGCACTGGTAGAAAAATTGTGTGGTACAGTCGCTTATCTGGGATGCGGCAACACTGTAGAAGTCGAGTTCTCCTGGGTGCGCGATGACTAACCGATCCCTTTATGGCGAGACCTGAACGATGGAACATCTGGATTACGAAATATTGGATACGCTCAAGCAAGTTATGGAGGATGACTTCGCGCTCTTGATTGATACGTTTATCCAGGATTCCACTGATCGTATTCAGACCTTGCATCAAGTGATTAAGGGTGCCGACGCGGATTTGGTCCGCCGAGCTGCACACAGTTTCAAAGGTAGTAGCAGTAATATTGGTGCCGTCCATCTATCCTCCCTCTGTGCCGCAATGGAAAAAAAAGCCTTAAGCGGAAGTTTTGACGGGCTACAGGCTGACCTGCAGTTAATAGAGCAAGAGTTTGCCCAGGTAGAATCCCTCTTGCGCGCCCATTCCTAAGCGTTCGTTCCGTCCCATTTACAATCACTGTTGTATTCCTCCCGCATTGGCATTTGCTTTGCAAATAACCTCCTGAATCGAATTTGTAATGGATCAAGCGGCAAACCCTTGCCGGATCCTGAGCGGGAGCAGCAGATGAATAATGGCCAACTTTTGAATAATTTATTGGGTATCACCAGTACCAATACAGCCGCTACCAAGGCTGCTGCCAATAGCGCACGCCTGGAGTCGAGCGAAAAGTTCCAGCGGGCGTTTGAACAAGCGCGGCCAGAGGTTGCCGCCCGCAAGCCGGCGGCACGCAAAAATACCCCCGCACATGAAGCGCCAGACGCGGCTCGCCCGGTAGCCAAAGCTGCACCCCAACGCCATGCCCAAGCTGATTCCATAAAAGCCGACGCTCATTCAAAAAGCCGCGTTGCAGCAGCAGAAGACAGCAACAAAACAGCGTCGTCCGAGACCAGCAAGCCAGAATCAGTGGAGTCATCCGCTCCCACAACTACAGCACAAGAGCAAACACCAGCCGATACAACTGCTGACGCTACCGGACTAATAGCCGATCCCGCATTGGTCGTACTTGGCCAATCCAATGGTTTATTGAATGCTGAAGACGGTGTATTCGAGGAAATAGATACCAGCCTAATTCCTGCAGATGAAGCTGCCGCTGAAGACGAAACTGGAGCGCTCCTTACACTTGATAGCGCCCAATTACTGCCAGATTTAGGCCTAAACCCACTTGCTACTCCAGCTCCAGCGAATACCGCCGCGACGGCAACCGCTAGCCAGACACTGATAGGCCAAGTGACCGCACTAGCCGGAGGTCAGGCGCTGGGTATTCAAAGCGGCTTGGCAACTGATGAAGGGGATGGTCTGACGCTGGAGGTAAGCGCAGAAGGGGACTTATCGGGCGATACCACCGGTGGCGATAATCCGGATTTCCTATTGCTGAATTCGAAAGTGCTGCTGCATAAATTAACCGAAGCCAATATGAGCGCATCAGTCCAAGCGGAAGGCAATTCACTTGTTGATCCTGCGAAACCCGCCGTTGCAACGGCGGTGGAGTCGCTGTTGCGTTTAACGGATAGCCAGTCACCAGCAGCGCGCGGATTTGTAGTCCAAACCGGGGTTCCAGTCGCTGTTGGCAGCCCGCAATGGACCCAGGCTGTAGGTGATAAAGTGCTTTGGCTCGCGGCGCAAAATGTAAGTGCGGCCGAAATACGGCTCGATCCACCTGAGCTTGGCCCTATGCAAGTGAAGGTGAGTGTCAATCAGGACCAGGCCAGCGTTACCTTCACCAGTCCGCACCCAGTGGTGCGTGAAGCGCTCGATCAACAACTGAACCGCTTGCGTGAAATGTTTTCCGAGCAGGGTTTGAATTTGGTCAACGTGGATGTCTCCGATAAATCCTTCGCGCAACAAGAGCGCGATCAGCAGGAATCGGCAAAAAACACGAATACCGATTTGGATGATGAAGATTTGGAACCTGTCGGGATCAGTCAGGCGGTCTCCATGCGTTTGGTAGACCACTACGCCTGATAGTTCTCTACTTTTCCCGCTTGAATCCCCTCTGCAGTAGAAAACCTGAGCAACTTGTTCGGGTTTTCTACATCTTTGTTTTGTATCGAATTTTTTCGCTTTTTCCCGCCTGATCACTCGCAAACGCCCATTCCGCTGCTAAGCTTTTCAATGGCGATACTGGCATAGGTATTGCTGAAACCCTTTTGGCCCTTGAAAGTGACGGAGTTTTGACATGGCGGCAGCCCCAAAAGCAAAAAATGGTGCAGGTAATGCTGATGCCGATCCAAATGCAAAAAGTAAAAAGAAAAAATTGTTTTTAATGATAGGGGTTGCGGTTGCACTGGTCGCTATTTCAGTGGGTGGCACTATTGCTGCGTTAAAAATTTTATCTCCGGCAGCACCCACCGTGGCCGAAGAAGAACATGCAGCGCCGACTCTGGCACCGGCTATTTATTACGAGATGACTCCCAATTTCACTATCAACTTTAATGTGAATGGTCGCCAGCGTTATTTGCAAGCCGCCATTACGTTGATGTATCGCGAACCGCTGTTGGAACCATTATTGGAATTGCATATGCCGGCCATTCGCAATGGGTTGGTTATGTTGCTCAGTGCTAAAAATTTCGACGAGCTGCAAACCAATGAAGGCAAAGAAGTATTGAGAACAGAAGCGTTGGAAATTATCCAGGGCCAACTTAAAAAGGAACAGGAAGCGCTTGCTGCCAGTGGCAAAAGCGAAGAGGTTCCAACGGCCAATGTCGAACAAGTGTTGTTTACCAATTTTGTAATGCAATAAGGAAACCGCTGTGCAAGATTTACTCTCGCAAGACGAAATCGATGCGCTCCTTCACGGCGTTGATGATGGTGACATAGATACCGAGGGCGATGTCGAACCCGGTACGGTAAAAAACTATGACCTCACCAGCCAGGATCGTATCGTGCGCGGGCGTATGCCCACGCTCGAAATGATCAATGAGCGTTTTGCGCGTTACACCCGCGTCAGCATGTTTAATTTATTGCGCAGAACCGCCGATGTTTCCGTCGGTGGTGTGCAAATTCAAAAATTTGGCGAATATGTTCACACGCTGTATGTTCCCACCAGTTTAAACATGGTGAAGTTCCGCCCGCTGCGCGGAACTGCACTGATTATTCTCGACGCACGTTTGGTTTTTAAACTGGTGGATAATTTTTTTGGTGGCGATGGTCGCCACGCAAAAATTGAAGGCCGCGAATTTACGCCCACCGAATTACGTGTCGTGCAGATGGTATTAAATCAGGCGTTTGTCGATTTAACCGAAGCCTGGAAAGCGGTTTTCCCCATTAATTTTGAATATGTTCATTCAGAAGTGAACCCTTCACTGGCCAATATCGTTAGCCCTAGTGAAGTCGTTGTGGTGAGTACATTCCATATTGAATTGGATGGTGGCGGTGGCGAAATGCACATCACCATTCCTTATTCCATGATCGAGCCAATTCGTGAAGTGCTCGACGCCGGTTTGCAAAGTGATAGCGATGAACACGATGAACGTTGGGAAAAGGCACTGCGTGAAGATGTGCTCTCCGCAAGCGTGGATTTGGAGTGTGACATTGTCCGGCGCGATATTACCTTGCGCGATATTGTCGAGCTAAAAGCAGGCGATATCATCCCGATTGATTTCCCTGATTACCATGTACTGACCGCTAACGGCGTGCCTATGTTCAGGACCCAATTAGGGCAGAGCAATGGTTTCCTCAGTTTAAAAATCCGTGAATTTATTGATCGCAGTAGCGCATACAACATCACCGGTACTAAAGGTGGTATCGCGAAAGAGAATAATGCCAATCCAAATGGCGCAATAGATACTAACGCTCCGAGCGTGACTGCAACTAAAGGTGGAAAAAATGGCAAGTGATGATATTGATCAAGACTCAATGGCAGATGATTGGGCTGCAGCTATGGCCGAGCAGGCCGATGCTGATGAAGCCATGGCCAGCGCAGTGTCTTTTGATGAGTTGAAAAACGAAACCCTGAAACAGCCAGCAGGTAGCCCTGACCTGGATGTGATTCTGGATATTCCGGTTTCCATTTCAATGGAAGTAGGGCGCACATCCATCACTATCCGCAATTTGTTGCAGCTTAATCAAGGCTCGGTAATTGAGTTGGATCGTTTAGCAGGTGAACCGCTCGATGTATTGGTCAATGGAACCTTGATCGCCCACGGTGAAGTGGTAGTGGTCAACGAGAAATTTGGCATACGCATGACCGATGTTATCAGCCCTGCAGAACGTATAAAAAAATTGCGCTAGGAATCTTCAATGAGTTTTATCTGTTTTGTAAATTCCTTGTTCTCAACACCAGTGTCCGCCATTCAAAAAGGAGCGCTGTCGGCATTGGTAGCAATTGCATTCGCGATCAGCGCGCAAGTCGTTTTTGCTCAGGCGTCATCAACCAACAGTGAGGCAGCGGCCGCCGTTGTTAAACAGCCGCAAGCCGAACAGGTTCAGTCCGAACCGGGAGCCGCTGAACAAAAAACCGTACCTGCGTCCGCACCTCATCAAACATCGCTGCAACAGAATAATTCAACCCCGCAAAATAGTGCGAATACGGCTGCGCCCATCGGCAGCGGACGTCATTTGATGAGTGTCACTCTGGCATTGATGGGCATTGTCGGATTGATTTTTGCGCTTTCCTGGTTTGTAAAACGTTTTAGTCATGGAGGTTTTACCGCAGGTTCAACCATTAAAATTTTATCGACCATGCCGCTGGGAACACGCGAGCGCATTGTGTTGATTGATGCTGGCGGCCAACAATTATTATTGGGAATTACGGCAACCAACATTAATACGCTGCATGTGTTCGATACACCAATTGTTGTAGATAACAAAACGGAATCCCAATCCGATTTTAGTCGTAAGTTAATGACGATCCTGCAACAAAAATCACCGCTCACCTCCATGCAAGATTCGAATAATAAAAACAATTCTGCCCCCTAGGAAACGCTATGTTGAATAACGCGGTAGGACCCAATCGTAAAATTATAAAAGTGCTGTTTGCGCTACTGCTAATACTGGTGGCGGGAATTGTTTCGGCGCAAACCAATACTCCCCCTGTTGTAGACCCAGCGACCAATAGTTTGCCCCTCACACAAACTGCTCCATCCAATTTGGGTAGTTTACCGGCGATTCCGGGTTTACCTGCATTGACTGTAAAAACCAATGCCGATGGAACACAGGAATATACGGTAACTCTGCAAATCCTCGCCATCATGACGGCGCTGACTTTTTTGCCAGCATTGTTAATGATGATGACATCCTTCACTCGCATCATCATTGTGTTTTCCATTTTGCGGCAAGCGCTGGGGTTACAGCAGTCTCCGTCAAACCAGATATTGATCGGGCTCGCGCTTTTTTTAACCCTGTTTATTATGCAGCCGGTTTTAAATAAGGTGAATCAGGATGCATTGCAGCCTTACATCAACCAACAAATCGGCGCACAAGAGGCGCTTGCTAAAACCGCTGCACCTTTCCATGAATTTATGATGGCGCAAACGCGTGAGTCGGATATCTCCTTGTTTGTTGGTATTGCCAAACATCCACCTATTGCGACGCCGGAAGAAACGCCTTTTAGCATATTGGTTCCCGCTTTTATCATCAGTGAATTAAAAACGGCGTTCCAAATTGGTTTCATTATTTTTATTCCGTTTTTGGTGATTGATATTGTGGTATCCAGCGTGCTGATGGCGATGGGTATGATGATGCTCTCGCCATTGATTATCTCGCTGCCATTTAAAATCATGCTATTTGTGCTGGTTGATGGCTGGGCGATGATCGTGGGTACGCTCGCTGCCAGCTACGGTATATGAAGGAGGTTTTATTATGATGACCCCTGAAGTGGTAATGGATCTGTTTGCTGAAGCTTTTTTTCTGGTGATCCTGATGTTGCTCGTCATTATTGGCCCGGGTTTGATAGTGGGCTTGATCGTGAGCATGTTTCAAGCGGCAACCCAAATCAACGAACAGACCTTGAGTTTTTTGCCTCGCCTTATAGTGACGCTCATTACATTGATGATGGCAGGCCCATGGCTCCTAACCAAATTTATGGATTTGTTCGACCGATTATTTTCAAGTGTTCCTTCCCTTATCGGATAGCTTTTAACTCAACGCAAAAACGTTTTTGGGAACGATCAGGTCAACACAATGCAAGAATTGATCATTAGTGAAGAGCAGCTTTCGCAATTTATTGGCCAGTATCTCTGGCCATTGTTGCGTATTAGCGCTTTTTACTTTGCCGTGCCGGTGATCGGCGCGCGTACTGTTCCCGCCCGTGTTCGTCTGATTCTCGCGTTATTTACCACCATCATGATTGCGCCAGTTTTACCACCTGCGCCCATAACGTCATTTTTATCGGCGCAAGGTTTCATGATGATCATTCAGGAAGTGTTGATTGGCCTTGCACTCGGTTTTGCCATGCAAGTGGTGATGCATGTGTTTGTATTGGCGGGGCAATTGATGGCGATGAAAATGGGTTTGGGTTTTGCTGCGATGAATGATCCATCAAGTGGTGTAAGCGTAACCATTTTGTCGCAGTTCTATTTGTTGGTGACGACGCTATTATTTTTAAGCAGCAATGGACACCTGGTTGTTTTGCAATTGATGATCGATAGTTACACCACGTTTCCGATTGGCGGAGCGGGAATGAACAGCGCGCACTTCGTCACCATTGTTGAGATGGGTTCCTGGATGTTCAGCGCAGCATTGCTCATTACGCTGCCGCTTTTTACCTCGTTAATGATTGTGAATATGTCGTTCGGTGTGATGAGCCGTTCAGCACCGCAAATGAACGTGTTTACTGTCGGCTTTCCGATTACATTGATTTTCGGTTTTATCCTCATGTGGTTTACCTTCGCCAACTTCCTGCCGGTGTATTTTGACATTATGGAAGAGGGCATTGGTGTGCTGCGTACTCTGGCATTGACACCCTAGGTTATTGCGATGGCAGAAGACGACGACAGCAGCCAGGAAAAAACGGAAGAGGCCAGTGCGCGAAAAATTGAAAAAGCGCGCGAAGAAGGCCAGATTCCCCGATCGCGCGATTTAACAACCACTGCCGTGTTGATGCTAGCGGCGGTAGGCATTTACTTTTTTGCTGAGTTTATGGGCAAAAAACTCATCGGCCTTACGCGCGAAAACTTCATCCTTAACCGCGCCACCATTTACGACCCTAATGCGATGATCGCCCATTTGGCGAGTGCAATTTACGACGGGCTTTTTAGTATTGCCCCGTTGATGGCAATGCTATTGGTTGCCTCAATCGTGGGACCTATTGCGCTGGGGGGCTGGAATTTCAGTGGTAAGGCGATGGCGCCAAAACTGAGCCGGATGGATCCACTCGCAGGGCTTAAGCGGATGTTTTCAGTTAAATCGCTGATCGAATTATTAAAAGCCCTGGGCAAGGTGTTGATTATTTTGGGCGCGACAATTTGGCTGCTGAAACTCTATGCACAGGATATGTTTCGTTTGGTGGATGAAAGTATTGGCAATGCGATTATTCATTCGTTGGAAATTTCTATTTTTGCCACTATCGCGCTTTCAGCGACGACCATTCTCATCGCCGCGATTGACGTGCCGCTGCAAATCTACGAATACAACAAAAAATTAAAAATGTCGCGGCAGGATCAAAAAGACGAAGCCAAAGATATGGAAGGTAAGCCGGAAGTTAAAGGCCGTATTCGTCAATTGCAACGCGAAATGGCGCAGCGCCGGATGATGTCCAACGTCCCACAAGCCGATGTAATTATCACCAACCCGGAACACTTTTCGGTGGCGTTAAAGTACGACCCCGAAACCATGGATACACCGTTAATGATTGCCAAAGGTGGCGATCACACCGCATTAAAAATCCGCGAAATTGCCAGCGCGCACAAAATCGAAATCATCCAATCCCCCGTGCTGGCGCGTGCGATTTTCTATACCACCGAAGTGGACCAGGAAATTCCATCGGGCCTGTATCTCGCTGTTGCGCAGGTGCTCGCCTACGTATTCCAACTGCGCAACTTCCGCAAAGGCAAAGGCGAAAAACCTGCCTATCCACGCAACATTAATGTCCCGCGCGACATGCGCTACAACGCTTCTGGAAAAGTCGATTAAGTTATTCAAATCGGTACGCTTCTTGCGATAACACGGAAAATTGTGTCAACCGTCAAGAATCCGTGCTTATGGCCTTACC
>DATIGS010000008.1:0-23577 GCA_035481425.1 Cellvibrio sp.
CCTCATTATCAAGTTGATTTTGCAGAAAATGGTTTGGAAGCCATTCGCATGTGTGAGCAAAAACAATACGACCTGATCTTGATGGATCTACACATGCCCAAAATGAATGGTGAGCAAGCGACTATTGCACTGCGTACACGCGTCAGCGATGAAACAATAATTGTGGGATTGACTAGCTTGCCGTTAGGGGCAAATCAATCTGGGCTGCTAGCTCGCGGGTTTACCGATTTCCTCGAAAAACCTTTGACAATGAAAGGATTCCAACAGTTCCTGCAGGCCTATTCGCGCAATGCGTAGCGTCCATTCACTAAATACCCTTAGAGCACCGAAAACCCTTTCTTTTAAGAGCCACTTTTTCATGGAAATAATAAATAAAAAAATAAATTTTCCCGCTTTTGTTTGCATGGCGAGCTTGGTAGCTGGCACGGCCTGCAGTACAACTGTGTTGGCCCAAAGCACCGAAGGTCATAAAGATCCCGAAGGCCACAAAAGTGCCGAAGTGGAAGAGGTCGTAGTCACTGCGCAAATGCGTAATGAAAATGTGCAGTCTGTGCCTATAGCCATTGGTGCCTATGATAAAAAATTTATCGATCAGGTGGGTGCAAGTTCGCTGACTGAAATGGAAGGCGCAATTCCTAATATCAATTTTGGGCGTGGCGATCGAAATACCCGCGGCGAAATCGCCATTAGAGGTGTGGGTGATTATTCGCGCAACATTGGTACCAATGCCCGTGTTGCGGTTTACATTGATGGTGTATTGACCGGGCGTTCATCGAGTTTTGATCAGAGTTTGTTAGATGTAGCGCATATCGAAGTGTTGCGTGGTCCGCAGGGTACATTGGCGGGCACTAATGCGTTGGCGGGCGCTATCAATATAGTCACGCAAAAACCCGAGGATCACTTTAGCGCAGAGCTGCTGACGGATTTCGGTAATTACAATCTACAGTCGCTAACCGGCAAGTTGAATTTGCCGGTCACAGATGATCTTTTTGCCAGTTTACTTGTGGGTACGGTTAATCAAGATGGTTATATCTATAACACCACACTGGATCGCGATCTGCAGGGTATTAATAGGGATGTGGCAAAACTGAAATTTCGTTTTGTCGGTATTGAAAGTTTGCTGGTTGATATTGGTTTTGATTATTTAAAAGACGATGATAAATCTACCAACGCAGAAGCCTTCCCCAAGGCAGGTTCGAATGGTTCTACATTAGCGTCAGAACCCTATGTGGTTGCGCACGATGCGGATGAATTCGAGTTGCGGGAGTTGAAAGGCACCAATATTGAAGTGAATTATGAAACGCCGGAAAATTTCCAGTGGACCTCCATCACCGGTATCCGCTCGAATGAATTCAGTGAGCTGAGCGAGGAAGATTATTCGCCGTTGGACATAGCGGTCAGCGTATTCGACGAGCAAAGTGACCAACTGAGCCAGGAATTTAGGGTGGCTTCGCCTAAAGGTGAAAAGGGCGATTATGTCATTGGTGTTTATTTTTTGGATCAGGATATCTCCACCCAACGTAGTGCGATAACGGGAGCATTGTATCGTCCGACTCCCAACTCATTTGTACAAACACCAGCGACCGCCGGAGTGCAATCATCGTCGCTCTATTTGCATGGTAATTACTATCTAAATCCACAATGGACTCTGACCGGCGGTATCCGCTATGTGCATGAACGTAAAGATATTGATTATTCAAGCATCGATTCAACGCATACATTTATTAATGTGGATCATTTAACGGATCAACAAACTTTCAATGAGCCGCTTCCTAAAGTGGGGCTCAACTTCCAGTTCTCGCCGGATATTTTGCTCTACACCAGTATTGCGCATGGATATAAGAGTGGGGGCTGGAACGCTGATTTTATTACCACGCTTGAACACTTCCAATTTGATCCCGAATACGCCACCAATTATGAGTTAGGTGCGAAGACTGCGTTTTTAGATAAGCAAATTGTGCTCAATGTGATTGGGTTTGTGACCAAATTTGATGACTTTCAGGTATTCCAGTTCGTCCCGACCCAATCATCCGGCACGGTGTTATCGCTGACGAACGCCGGCAAGGTTACCAGTCAGGGAATTGAATTGGATCTTACTGCTCTACTTACCGAGTATCTAACCTTCAGTTTTAATGCGGCATTCACTCAAGCGCGGTTCGATGAATTCAAAGATGGTGGCGGGCCAGGAGTGAACTACGATGATAATTACTTACCTTACGCACCTGAGGAAGCTTATTTCGTTGCGTTCGATTATCGCCAGCCTGTGTTGGATCAAACGGAAATCTACGGACACATCGACTATGGCTATACCGGTGATTATTTCTCCAATCCCAATAACACGCCGGCCAATGCCATTACCAACTATTTTGCAGCCAATATCCGCATAGGGATGAATGTTGGTTCGCAGTGGGATATTTCGCTGTGGGCAAAAAATATCACCGATGAAGCGAATCTTCGGCAGCGCTCGGTATCTTTTATTGGTGTACCGCGCGGCTTGTATAACCCGCCGCGTACTTATGGCCTGGCAATTAATTATGCGATTGAATAGTTCGCGTTAAATTCTTCTGCACAATTTTCCAACCCAATAAAAAAGCGCAACCTCAGTGAGGTTGCGCTTTTTTGTTTTCGTGAACGGCGTTGAAGCTATTCACGTGCGGCAAATGCTTGCTTATTAGGCTTTACGCTTGCGCATACCGACCAAACCGAGCAGGCCGCCCAATACCAACAGCAGTGCTGATGGCTCAGGTACGGTCGCCAGATTGCGGAAAGCGTGGTTGTCACTTTCAAATGCGAAACCATTGCTGGTCAACTGCACGGTATCGAATTTGCTGCTACCGAAATCAAAATTGATGTAACGGTTAGAGGCATAGCTCACCTGATCGCCATTAGCGAATTGGGCGCCTACCAAATCAGCACCGCTGTAGCTGGAAATCAGGCTGCCATTCAAGAAGAAGCTGATGCTGTTATAGGAATCAACTGAGCCCCAGAACAGGCCGAAGTAATCCGACTCCGCACCCAAAGTAAAGGTGGCAGAACCGTTTGCATTTGGATTAGGCACAGTCAGGAAGCTGGTATTGGTGCCTGCTGGTTGGGCATAAAGGCCGCTTGCTGAGCCGGAAACGATTTGGAAATCGCCGCTGCAAGTTGCATAACCACAGCCACTATTAAAGTCGATAGTGGTCGCACCAACTACTGAAGTGGTGGTTTCGCCAAGGGCAGACAGGCTCACGATAGGAGCTGCTTGAGCGGCAGATGCAGCCAAAGCGAGGGCACTTACGCCAGCCAATTTCATGAAATTATTCATATTAGATCCTTGAGAAAAAGTGTTGTCGCCTAAATTTATATAAGCGCGTGCGCTAACAATCAATTTTTATGCCAATAAAAAAATATATATTGAGGTCAATCGCTTATCAAAATGTGATGCAGTTATCACAGGTTGGCGTGTAAATATTCTCGACGCGATCCCGCATATCAAAATTCCTCGTCATATGACCGCTCCTGAGTATTCATGAAGAACAAAAAAATTCTCTGCAGCATGCTTGCGCTTTAATGCTGTGCGGCGCATAGTATTAGCTGTGTGATACACAGTATGCGAGGCACAGTATGTCGGATGAACAGTTTGAAAAGCTTCGGCAGGAATTGCGGCGGGGGATTTTGGTTTTGGCGGTGTTGGGTTCGTTAAAGCAACCGCATTACGGTTATTCCTTACGCAAGCAACTGCAGGATGCCGGTTTGGATATAGATGAAGGAACGCTTTATCCCTTAGTGCGCCGTTTGGCGGACCAGGGTTTATTGACCAGTGAGTGGCAGCAGGGAGAAGGGCGGGAACGCCGTTACTACCAACTATCCCCGGAGGGTTCGGGTCTGTTGCAGAGCCTGAGTACCGAATGGCTGCAATTGAACCATCACGTAAGCAAGATATTGGAGGCGGGAAATGGAACTGATTGATCGTTATATGAACGCAGTAGCGCAAGCATTACCGGAAAGCCGTCGCGATGAAATTACCCGCGAGCTGCGCGCCAACATCCTCGATAAGCTCGAAGCCATTGCTGAAGGGCAGGGGCGCGAGCCAACAGACGCCGAAGTATCGGCGGTATTGAAAGCACTAGGCCACCCACAAAAAGTGGCAGGTAGTTTTTTGAGTGGCCAACAGCTGGTGAGTACGGAATTATTCCCTCTGTATAAACGGGCCCTGCATTACGGGTTGATCCTGGTATTTATCCTCGCCCTGATTCAATTCGGCGTGCACTTTCTTGGCAGTGGGCAGCTGGCGATAGCCAATTTCGTGTTTGAAATCATAGGAAAAGCACTGGTGATGTTCGCCAGTGTGACCGGGGTGTTTTATCTGCTGAGCAATCCTGTGGGTGGAAAACCTTATTTTGACCCCTACCAATGCTGGGCGCCCGAGAAATTACCACCGGTGACCCGCAGCTGGCAGCGGATCAGTGCCTGTGAGCAAAGCGTTGATTTTTCGACAGATTTGTTTTTCCTGCTGCTGTTGAATTACACCCTGTGGATTCCGTCGGGGCAGCTGGCCAACCTGAATATTGCGTTTGCCGAACCAGTGCAACAATGGATCCCCGCGCTGTCAGCAATCATCATCGTGTCGCTGCTCTTTGGCTTATGGAAACTGGTATACCGGTATTGGACTATTCCGACCCTGGTTATGGAGGCTGTGATCAACGTCGCTATCGCAATACCTTTATTACTCGTGAGTCGCTTGCAGCCTATTGTCGTTGATACCTCTAGCCAGCAAGAGCACACAGAAGTGTTGAGGATTGGCAATGAAGTGATTGCGACGGGTTTGTTCTGGGTAGGGATTTGGCTAATGTTTATGGCCGGTTGGAGTGTATACCGGGCCTGGCAGTTATCCCGATAAGGCCCGGGTAAGGTGTGTGCAAAAAATCCTTATCGTTTGAATAAGCCGTGATCGGGATAACAAAAACAGAAAGTGGGACTGATTGGGTGCAAAAGCGAACACCCTTATGCGGTGCTGGTTTGCGGTGTTCGGTTGCTGCAAACCAGTCAAACCAAAAATAATCTTATCGATCCTTCCAGGCGAACGCCTGTTGTGAAAATTGGAGTGAAACTGTCGCATCGCTCAGGTTATCGGGCGTGCGAGAGAACCACTAATAAATCCATTCCAATAACCATAAACAGGTATCACCATGAAAACTCCCCTTCGGTATCTTTCCCGGGGCGCTTTGGCATTGGGTGTCGGTCTTGCTATGACTGCCCCCGCTTTTGCGCAAACCTCACCAATCTGGTCGGACGAATTCAACGGGACGCGAATCGACAACACCATTTGGTCCTACAAAGTGGGCGGCGATGGCAACGGCAATGGCGAATTGCAGTACTACACCGCCCGCAGCCAAAATTCTTATATAGAAGATGGAAAACTGGTCATTGAGGCAAAACGCGAAGCCTATGAGGACAAACAATTTACCTCGGCGCGTTTGCACACCAATGGTCGTATGTCATTCAAGTACGGCACCCTTGAAGCGCGCATTAAATTACCGCGGGTTGATAATGGACTCTGGCCCGCCTTCTGGATGCTCGGCACCAACTTTGGTTTGGATGGATGGCCCAAGTCGGGCGAATGGGACATTCTCGAAGCCGGTTATAAATCGGCGTTAGCCGATGGCACCGCCAACAAATCAGTATCTGCCGCTTTGCACTGGTGGCATGAGACCGGCACCTGGAGTGACTGGTTGCAAGCAGATCATGCGCAATCCACCCAGTTGCCAATCAATTTTTACGACGACTACCACACCTACAAACTGGATTGGACGCCGACCAATGTGACCATCAGTGTGGATGGAACACCCTTCTTCAACATGGATATCACCGACCCGAATATGTCGGAGTTCCGCGATAACCCGGCGTCGATTATTTTGAATCTCGCCGTCGGCGGATGGAATTTTGTAGAGATCACTGACCCCGCATTAATCACGGCGCCATTCCCCGGCAAAATGTACGTGGATTATGTGCGCCTTTATGCAAATGACAGCACCGAGTTGCACATCGCCAACGACAATTTACCGAGTGGCAATTTTGGTATCAGCACTGAGACCACACCGGTGTTGAACGAATTAAATTGGGGCGATCGCACCAGTCTGTATGTCTGGAACAACATGACCAACATCGCTACCACGCCGTCTGAAGGTAGTGGCGCTTTGGCTTACTCCATTGCCGCAGGCGATTGGTGGGGGATGGGCCTGGTGCACAAGGACCAAAACCTGCGCAATTACAAACACGGTTATTTGCATCTGGATATTAAAACCAGCTCGACCAGCAGTTTCAGTATTGGCCTTGCGAGTACGTCCGGTGGCGATGGCAAAGTCGACTTCAATGAAGGTGGCGACCAATACGGTCTAGTGCGCGATGGCGAATGGCATCACGTCGCCATACCGCTCAGCAAATTTGGCAATCTCGATTTTGAAACCATGAAGACGCTGTTCAGCGTATTTGGTCCCGGGCCAGCCGCGCCGATGGAAATTGCATTCGACAATATTTATTTAACCGAAAGCATTGCATTGCAAGCGCCGGAGTACGGCAACTTTGGAATTTATACCGAAACGCCCGGACACAAAAATGCCGGAGAATTTGCGTTTGGTGTAAGTGGCGATTTATTCCTGTGGGACAACACACTCACCTTGGAAACCGGTGCAAATAAAGAAGGAAATTCGGCGCTGCATTTAAAGTCTACCGGCAAAGGTTGGTATGGCATGGGCTTGACCGCACGCGAGGGTTTCAACCTCACCGCGTTTGATAATGCCAATGCGAAATTGCATTTTTCATTAAAAACAACACACACCGGTGACTTCCAGATCGGCTTCAAAAGTGGCCCGCTAAATAACATCGGCCAGAAGTGGATTAATTTCAAAGCGGGCAGTGATCCCTATGGTTTTGTGCGCGACGGCCAGTGGCATGCAATTGAAATTCCGATGAGCGAAATCGCAAAAGATTTGGATCTGTTTGATGTACGCCAATTGCTGCAAGTATTGGGCACTGGTGAAACAGCAGGCATCAGCATTGACGATGTTTATCTCTCGGGCGGCCAGCAAGCAAAAGATCCGGGCACGAATGGCTCTGTAGTAAACCGCGCGCCCAATGCGGCAATCAAAACGTCCATTCTCGGTGGCGTAGCACCGGCCATTATTACTTTTGATGGGACCAAATCAGTCGATGTAAATGGCGATGCCCTGACTTACAGCTGGGATTTTGGTGATGGTACAACCGGCACCGGCGCTACGGTAAATCACACTTACGTTAACGAAGGTTCTTATCATGTGATATTGACCGTGAGCGATGGCGAATTAACCGCGACTGCAAAAACATTTATTTTTGTCGATAAGGATTTCAGCAATGCAAAAAGTGCGAAACGCGGTTTAGGTTATGGCACTCATTCGGTTGATGATATGGCGGTGATGTCCAAAGGCATTAGCTGGTGGTACAACTGGAGTATCAAGCCTGATTTGTCGATCCAAAATGTTTACCGGCAATACGGCGTTGAATTTGTGCCCATGGCATGGAATGGTAATTTCAACGATGCAGAATTGCGCGCATATATTGCATCGCATCCAGATGTGAAATATATCCTCGCGTTTAACGAGCCAAACTTTATTGACCAGGCAAACATGACGCCGTCACAAGCCGTTGCACAGTGGCCACGTCTTGAAGCGATTGCCAATGAATTTGGTTTGAAAATTGTCAGCGTGGCGATGAACTATTGCGGTAATTGTGTAACCGAAAACGGCACTACTTATTACAGCCCATTCGATTACTTTGACGATTTCTTCGAGCTGTGCCCCACTTGTAAAGTGGATGCACTTTCAATCCACGCCTATATGCCAGATGTAAATGGCATCGAGTGGTACGTGAATGAATTCAGGAAATACGGCAAACCAATCTGGATGACCGAATTCTCTGCATGGGAAACAGTGAAGACTCTCGACGATCAGAAACGCATGTTGATTCAAGTCGTCGATTCATTTGAAAACAATGCCGATATGCAACGCTATGCCTGGTTCACTGGTCGTCGTAACGGGCATCCATTTAATGGCTTGTTTGATTATCGCCAATCCGGTGTATTGACTGAACTTGGCAGCATTTATGTGAACATGCCATTGCATGGTGATGCGAGCAAACACACATTACCTAAATTGGTACAAGCCGAAAATTATGCAGCGCGCAATGCACTTCGCGTTGAAGAAACCAAAGACGTTTCCGGTTTCCTTAATTTGAGTGATGTAGGCGCGGGCGCATGGGTGGAGTACAACGTAAATGGTGCAGCCAATACTTATGATCTTAACTTGCGCGTAGCGAGTGCCGCGGCGGGGACAATCAATGTGTTGGTTGATGGTGTGCAACGCACTACGATCAACGTGCCGTCCACTGGCGGTCTGCAAACCTGGGGCAATGCAGCGGCCCAATTGGCATTAACTGCAGGTGCACACAAAATCCGCCTGGTATTCAATCAGGCGATTAATCTGAACTGGATGAAGTTTACTATCGCGGGAACTGCGAGTAGCTCATCAAGCATTTCGTCAATACGCCCATCCAGCTCATCATCGTCAGTGAGAAGTTCAAGCAGCGTCGCAACGACATCGTCTGCTGCATCCTCGATGATGTCTTCATCCGTTTCTTCTGCGAAATCGTCCGCTGCGAGCAGCAGTAGCCTGGTGGCGACTCCGATTGGCAATCTTGCGCTGAATCGCCCGGCAGTTGCATCAACAATAGAAGGTGAGGCCTGGGCTGCCAATAATGCAGTCGATGGCAGTACAACAACCCGTTGGGCAAGTCTGGCGGCCGATCCGCAATGGATCATGGTCGACCTGGGCGCGATCTACAGCTTCAACCAGATTGTGTTGCACTGGGAGGCGGCTTACGGCAAAAACTATCTCATCCAAACCTCAACGAACGGCACCAGTTGGTCGACCATTTTGGAAACAGTTGATGGTAAAGGTGGCCGCGAAGTGTTGAACGTTATGGGCAGCGGCCGCTATGTGCGCATGTACGGTACTGCGCGTGGCACAGGTTATGGTTACTCGTTATTTGACTTCCAGGTCATTAATAATCCGGTCACATCCAGTTCTGTTGCGTCTTCCTCAGCGAGAAGTTCTATTGCCAGCAGTGCACCAAACACTGTGAATCTCGCATTGAATCGCCCGGTCGTGGCATCGTCAGATGAATGGAATGGTAATTCCGCACCACAAGCGGTCGATGGTAATACCACAACGCGCTGGAGCAGCCAGTTCATTGATAACCAATGGATATATGTGGATCTCGGCAGCAGCAAAACCATTTCCCGCGTATTGTTAAAGTGGGAGGGCGCCTATGCCAAGGCCTATCACATTCAGGTTTCTAACGATGCGAATAATTGGGTGACGATTAAATCCGAATTGGATAGCGATGGTGCGGTAGATGACCAAGCCCTATCCGGTACCGGGCGTTACCTGCGTGTTCTTGGCGTCACGCGCGCGAATGCTTATGGAATTTCGTTATGGGATTTCGAGGTTTATTAAAATATTTCGGTTTTTTTTAGGGCCGTCATTAACCATCAATACTGCTGTGAAAGAATTGAGCCGCGCGCAAGTAATTGCGCGCGGCTTTTTTATTTTTACTGGCGTCGAAAGTTGGCATAAGTGTTGCCAATAGCATTTATGAACTGAATATGAACCAGAATTTTTTTTAGTAGGTTGGAGGAAATTATGACGCCAAGAGAATTGGGTAAATGGGCAAAATTGAACGGAATCAACGCTCCCACGTTGGATAGAGGCCTCGATTGCTGGATTAAAGGGAAGGATTTGGCGACAGTTCGCCAGCACAATATCGAATGGTGGGCCGGTTGGTATGAGGCTTTAGATGAAAGCCTTTCACTGCAAAGGGAAAGTTTTACAAGGGAATTGAGCGCGGCCTAAGCGACAAATTGTTACAGTGTTAAATGCATTAGATGTGAGATAAATGGCGTCATGATTTACAAACCGCTTTGTTAAATTCATCCACAATGGAAAGGAAGCGCAATATGTCTAATTTAGTGTCCCATAAAGAATATTCTGCCAGGTTTGGCTTGAAACAAGCTCTCAATGATATGGATGCTGCACAACAAATTGCAGAGGAAAAATACCGTCAACTGGTTAATCGTGAAATTTTGTGGAGCGAAATGCACGATATCAATCGTTTGATTCTTGAAATGCGTTTATGGATAAGCCTCAGGCCTTCTGGCATACACCACTAGGCAATGGTGGTCTAGGGTTGCAAATGCTGCTGCCGGTATTCCGAGGGTGTTTTCCCTACATGTTTTTTGAAGAAGGTGTTAAACACTGACTTGCTATTAAAGCCAACATCCAAATAGATATGGGTAATGGTTTTGGATTTTTGCTCGGGATCGGCCAGCATTTTTTTCGCTTCCTCAATACGATAGCGATTAATAAATTCATAAAAATTGCTATCGAAATGGCGGCTGAAAACCAGCGATAAATCGCGCGATGGAATCTTCAATATGTCCGCCAGCATATCAAGGGTAATATCCGGGTGCAGATAAGGCTTATGTTCCCGCATCAGCATATCGATTTTTTCAGCAAACCCTGCGTTAAGTAATTTTTCTTCACTGGTTTTTTTCTGCGGCTCTTTTTGCTTCACGCTCACAAAGCCGGAAAAGTAGCGAATGCTGCTAAAAACCAACGCCAGTACCAATACAAACACCACGTAATAGCCGGTAAGGCCAATCACTTCAAACCAGTGCGGATGGAAGCCGATAAACAGGTGTAGTAATTTTGCACAGGCGAGCGCTGCTTCAGTCACAGTAATAATTAAAAACCCGATCACCAGCGATACCAGCCAGCGAATATCCACCCGTTCAATATTGGAATGGGTTGTCTTCAATTGGTTGCGATAGTTGATGATGAGCAACAAGCTCGCCACACAATAACCAATGCGCCCGGCCTTGCAGAGGAAATCTATTAATAAATAGCTGGGGCTATAGGCGTAGATGTCATCGTCGATCAATAAAATTCGTTCTTCCAGGCTATGGCTATAAAAGGTCAGCCCCAAAAAGAGCGCAAACAGCCCGAGCGGAATTAAATGCACACTGTCGCGTTTGCGCAGCGTGAAATCGTGGTAGACCAACGACTTGATATAAAAATAAAGCAGGGCGGCGTCCAGATAATACCCAAAACCGATCCATAAAAATAAGCGCGGATAATTATTGAGCGCAATCATTTTAATATCGGCGCCCCACAACACCAGTTCATGAACAGGAATGAAGGCGTGGGCGAGCAGGAATGCGGCGAGGAAATAATTACTTTTATTGGCCGGTGGATTGGTGATCAGGAGTAAAGCTGCAAAGCAAGCGCACTGCAGCGCCGTCATCATCAATACCAGATCATGGATATTAAATACGGTTTCGTTCATGGTGAAGTGGTTGGTTGTGTTGGCGTTATTGTTGTAATTAATGTTTGCAGTATAAGCCAATCCATGTCCGCTACTATCATAAACGTACCACAGTTTTTGCAGTTTTTGCTCGCGCTTTTGCACAGGTTGCTATTGGTAACACTGCGGTGAGTAGTAACAGTGCTATAAAAAATTATCGTTTAACTTTCTTTACAATTCTGCTTATCGATTGAGTCCGGTTATCCAAGCCGTTGAGTTAGCTAAATATTTAATACTTATCCGTTAATTCCCACTTATGTGTCACTAAAGATGGGAATGAATTTTCGTGTACGGGAATTTATTCGAACGCTGTTTAGCGCAGTGCTTACTAGTATGTGGCCGCGCTTTATTCCATTTGTGCTATGAATTTTTATCGCTGCGGCTTTTGCCGCCTTTTTTATTGAAGCCACAATTTTGCCGGAATTAATCATCACACCTTGAGGTCGATAGAAATAATCCGGTCGATCAACGGAGTGACAAATGAATGTGATCATTAATATTGATGTGCCCTTGCTGGAACCCGCAATTGCATTTTATTGCAACGCTTTTGATTTAAAGCTTGAGCGCTTGTTGGACGATGATGTAGCGGAATTAACTGGCGCATCAACCAGGGTTTATTTGCTACAACAGGCTGAAGGTTCAATTCCTTCTGAGTTCACTTCTGATATTCGCCATTACCAACGACACTGGACGCCCATTCATATCGATATTGTCGTTGATGACTTAGTGAGCGCCGCTGAGCGGGTAATTAAAGCCGGTGCAAAAATGGAGTCCGAGTGCATTGAATGGCGCGGCTCCAGGTGTATTAGCTTCGCCGATCCCTTTGGCCACGGATTTTGTTTGATCCAGTTTGAACAAGGCTCTTACTGCTGATGTGATTCCACCCGACAAGATTCTTTGTCGATAAATATGAGCGCGCCTGTCGAAAACGCCTTTTCCCATACGACTACCTAATACCGACATACGTTAATAGTTATGTTTAATGGTTCATTCGCACTGATAGAGGAGACACAATATGACTAATCCTGCAAAAAATACGGTTTGCCTGTGGTACGACGGTGATGCGGAAGAGGCGGCTCGCTTTTACGCCCAGACGTTTCCCGACTCGGAAGTAACCGCAGTATTTCGCGCGCCAGGCGATTATCCCGCTGGCCAGCAAGGGGATGTACTAACAATCCAATTTACGGTCATGGGCATTCCCTGTATCGGCCTTAATGGCGGCCCGGAATTTAAACACTCGGAAGCTTTTTCATTTCAAGTGTCCACCAAAGATCAAGCAGAAACCGACCGCTTGTGGAATGCCATAGTGAACAATGGTGGACAGGAAAGTGAATGCGGATGGTGTAAGGACAAGTGGGGGCTGTCCTGGCAAATTGCTCCTGCTGCATTGATGCAGGCGATAAGCCATCCTGATCCCGCTACTGCAAAGCGCGCGTTTAACGCGATGATGACAATGCGTAAGATCGATATTGCAACCATTGAAAAGGCGGTGCGTGGTGAATCCTGAGTGCCGTTTTATATTTGGATTAACATGGCACGATCACTGGTTCACATTTTTTAGCACTGGCATTTAACTTTTCGTCGCACAGGGATGTGCTTCCACGTGTTACCAAAATCTGCATCAAAAAATATTTCCTGCACAAATTGTGTAACCCTATTTCGCATGAGTTTAAAAAAACGTTTCAGATTTGGTTTGCGAAAGTGGGAACTGCGCGGGAAAAAGTTCGATTTTTTTCTTTTCGTTACTAATAGCAAAAACAGGTTGATTTATAAGACGTTTTTGCTTTTCTCCATCGTTTGAGTTTTTCTTGCTTTTTTTTATACTCAATTTTGTGCAGCAGCGGTAGTACCTGTTAGTAGTACCTGGCTAGTAACTAAAAATAACAAAGGCACTGTGCACGTTTCCGGTTTAATCATCTGATTCATCCCTCCGGTATGGATATTTCATCCATGCCATGGCGAGCCTTTATCTGGAGAAAAACCATGTTAAGAAAACGTTCGTTACGCAACATCGGAGCAATTAACTCCAGGGTACTGATGTGGTGTTGTTTGATGTGGTGTTGTTTATTGGTCTCCCTGCTATCTGTTCAATCTGTTTGGGCGGCTTCCGGTCATACGGTGTTGTCGGCAACCAGTGTGAAATTTTATGTGACAGATGCGCCCTGGGCCGATGTGCATTACACGATTAATGGTGTGAACCAACAAAATATTCGTATGGCGGCAAGTGGTACCAATCACGAACACATCCTGAATGCGGCGACTAATTCGGTCATCCGTTATTTCTATACTATCGGTAATAATTCGGGTGGTGCTACTGATACCGCTTGGGTGCAATTCACCTTAACGGCACCGACCACGCCGCCACCCACCGGTGGTGTCGCACGGGTTTACCAGCATTGTAGTTATGGTGGTACGGCAGTTGGTTTGGCAGTGGGTAATTACACGCTGTCGCAACTGCAAGCGCTGGGTGTGCGCAATGATGATGTGTCATCGCTGCAAGTTAACAGCGGTTATGAAATCCTGCTGTATCAGCACGATAATTTTAGTGGAACTGTCATTGCCAAAAATGCCAATGATGATTGCCTGGTTAACGATAATTTTAATGACGCCGCCAGTTCTGTTGTCGTGCGCGCAACCAGCACGACTAATCCTGGGACACCCGGCACAGCGAATGGCACGCACAAGCGATTAAAAATTATTAATGGCTGCGGTGAACCTATGTGGGTGCAATGGCTCACCGCACCGGGCGCCACCTTTACCGGTGCCAACCGTTTGCAATTGCCTGCGTTGGGGAGTTCTGTTGAATATGATATTCCCGATAAGGGTTTGCCCAGCATGCGTTTCTGGCCAGGCTTTGGTTGCGATGCAAACGGCCATAACTGCCGTGTCGGTGCGAGTGGCGGCCCGGCGAATTTGGGTTTCACTTGTCCTGCCGGCGGATGTGCACCTCCAATCGACTCCAAATTTGAAGCTTCATTTGGTTGCATCCCCGGCGTGAGCGATGCCCAGTGTGCGCAAAATCCCTCTGCACCCGGTGTGCCCCTGGGGCGTGGCGATTGGTGGAACAACAGTTTTGTGGATGGCTATACCGCGCCCATGAAAGTCGTTGTAAAAGGGAATTGCCCCGTGGGGCCACAACCTGCACCAGTGTTTGGCCCAGGCGGCCCACCCGGTGGTGTAATTGATTGTTCAAGCATTCGCATTTCCGATTGCCCGACCAATGAAAATTTAAGCACTGATGGCCGTTATCCTGCGCTTGCCAATGTGAATTTAATTGCGACCAATCCCATCACGGGCGCGCAGGCAGGTTGCTATTCACCGGCGGCAAAACTGACTTATCGCAATTGGCCATCATCAACACCCATTTACAATCCGGCTGATCCCCAGGCGCAAATGTACACCTGCCCAACGCCGCCCATCTCGCCCGAACAATGCATGGCGGGGCCAGCTGACCGCACTAAATATCGCAACATGGTTCACTCCCATTGCGACACCTATGCCTACGCCTATGACGACGGCGTTGGTTTATCCAGCTGCCCTGCAGCGACCAATTTAAGTTATGAAGTGACCTTTTACTGCCCGCGTTAAGCGTGAAACCTTAACGTTTATTTTTTGATTATTTATTCAAAGGAGTTTAACGATGAACAATAAAAAATCCCTGAGCCGGATATTTTTATCCGCAATCTTAACGGCCGGTATAGGTGTATCTGCTTTCGCAAATGCAGTGGTGTACCAGGCAGAAAATTACAATGCGTTTTACGATACTACGCCCGGTAATGCTGGCGGTGTGTTTCGCGGCGATGCAGTTGATATAGAAGGCACCAGCGATGCCGGTGGTGGTTATAACGTAGGATGGATAGTGCAGGGCGAATGGCTTGCCTTTAATGGATTAAATATCCCCACGACAGGCAGTTACACCATTCGTTTGCGTGTGGCATCACCCAATGGCGCAACTGCATCGGTGGATTTAAATGCGGGTTCAATTCCGCTCGGGAATTTTGTTATTCCCGCAACCGGTGGCTGGCAGAATTGGACAACAGTATCGCGCACGGTCAATTTAAATGCGGGCACTTATAATCTGGGCGTATTTGCGCAGACATCGGATTGGAATTTTAACTGGATTGAAATTACCCCCAACAATACCAATCCGGGCCGCACGCTGGTATTTGCCGATGAGTTCAATTCCATCAACACCGCTAACTGGACATTTGAAACCGGCGGCGGTGGTTGGGGCAATAACGAGCGGCAGTATTACACCGCCGGGCAAAACGCATTTATCCAAAATGATGCGCAAGCGGGCGGTAATGTACTGGTGATTGAAGCTCGCCGCGATAATCCCGCCAATTACAATTGTTGGTATGGCCGCTGTGAATACACATCGACGCGCATGATCTCGCGCGATAAAAAAACCTTTACCCATGGCCGGATTGAAGCGCGGATGAAATTGCCGCAAACCCAGGGCATTTGGCCTGCGTTCTGGATGCTGGGCAATAATATTGGTTCAGTCGGTTGGCCAAACTGCGGTGAGATCGACATTATGGAACACGTTGGTTTTGAGCCGACAACAACTCACGGTGCACTGCATGGTCCCGGCTATTCAGGTAATACACCTTTGATGGGAACGCATAATCTGGGTGAGTATGTGAACGTGAATTACCACGTGTACGCGGTGGAGTGGGATGCAAATGGCATTCGCTGGTTCCGCGATAATATCCAGTTCTATTCAGTCACCCGCGCGCAAGTGCAAGGTTATGGCAATTGGGTATTTGATTCGCCGTTCTTCCTGTTACTCAATGTGGCTGTAGGTGGCACCTGGCCGGGTAGCCCGGATGCTGGCAGCGTATTTCCACAACGCATGTATGTGGATTATGTGCGGGTTTATCAATAATTTTTTGATGAAATTGCACAATGTATTGATGGGTAGGCAATAACATAGCGGCAGCCCTTGGCTGCCGCTCCCGCAACAAGCTCACTGCAATTCACGCAAATAAATCCACGGATAAATTCCCCGGTCGTGGCCATCGCTAAAAACCATTTGCAAACCATATCCCATTGGATTCATCGCGATTAATTCCACATCAGCGTCCACCAGTGCGATCCGTCCTTGAATACGTGCAGCGCGGCATTTTGCACAAGGGCAGGCACCGCGCAGACGTTGGTGGCTCAATACCTGCGTCTCGGTCGCGGACCATTGCACAACAACCTGTTTATCGTTGTGCGAATTTTTGAGTGAAAGTGGCGCGGCGTGATTCATGTGCATTCCTTACTTTTGTAATTGCGCAAGTGCGATGCGCACTGCTTTGCGCACTTCAGGGTCGCTGTCATTTTCGGCGTTGCGCAATGCTGGCAGTGCGGCGCTATTGCCTAATTCGCCCAATGCCAATGCCGTTTCTTTGCGCAGGTTGCTGATGCTGTGCGTGAGCAATTCGAGCAATGCATCGGTCGCATTGGTGAAGCGCAATTTCCCCAGCGCGCGCACCGCTTGCAAGCGCACTTGCCAATAAGAGTCCGCAAGTGTTTGTACCAAATAATCGCCGCTGTTTTGCAAACGTAATTTGCCGAGTGTACTTGCGGCTTCTTCGCGCACTTGCCATTCAGCATCATTCAACGCGCTGCGCAATGCAGGCAATACACTGTCGTTATTCGCGAGGCCGAGTGCACCTGCGGCGGCGCGGCGCACTTCAATGGAGTTGTCATTGCTTAGCAGGCGCGCGAGTTCCGGCAGAGCATCTGTGTATTTCAACCAGCCCAATACGCCGACCGCTTCGCGCCTTACATTTGTGTCTTCATCTTGCAGGGCCAGCAGCGCAGCAGGGGCGGCAGGTGCAAAACGTAATTCGCGCAGGGCACGCCATGCGTGTTTGCGCACCTCGGGATTTTGGTGCCCGACCCACGCCAAAATAATATTGCCGAGTGCTGTGGTTTTTAATTGGCTCAGGCTTTGTGCGGCGGCCTTGCTGACGGCTTCATCACTATCGGTCAGTGCTTGGCACAGGGCTTCAACCACTTCGGGTTCTTCCCAGCCTTCAAGCAAGCGCGCCGCTTCACGGCGAACATCCTCGTTGGTATCGCGCGCAAGTGCATGGATTAACCACGGCAATGCATCCGGATCTTCCAGGTCCGCAAGTTCAATCAAAGCGATGCGGCGGGTGTTTGCATCGCTATCTTGCAAGCGCGGTTGTAGGGCGATGATATCGGGGCTTTTTGTTAATAAATCGCCAGTAATGAGATGGGCAGTAAACGGTTGCGTCATAATATTCACATTCTTGTTGATAAGTATTAAACAGCGATGCGCGCTTCAGGTGGTAAACCCAGCGGCGACAAACGCGGCAATTGGCGGCCTTCTTCGTGGCTCAACAATTCCAGGCAATGGCGTTTCAAGTGCATAAATTCCGGCGTAGTCACTAATTCAGTACGCCTTGGCCGCGCAAAATTCACTGGCAGGTTTTCAATAATGCGACCGGGCCGCGGGCTCATCACCAGAATGCGATCCGCAAGGAACAGCGCTTCATCAATATCGTGCGTTACAAATACCACGGTAGTGCGAATGCGCTCCCAAATATCCAACAGCAATTGCTGCATCTTCAATCGGGTCTGCGCATCGAGCGCGCCGAAAGGTTCGTCCATCAATAACAAGCGCGGTTTGTTGATGAGCACGCGCGCAATTTCCACGCGCTGTTGCATGCCGCCCGACAATTGGCTCGGCCAGCGGTTGGCGACATCGTGCAATCCGATTTGTTGCAACATTTCAAGCGCTAATGCATGGCGTTCTGCTTTTGCAATGCCGCGCATTTTTAAACCGAAGGCAACATTGTCCAAAATTTTTCGCCACGGAAATAAGGTGTGGTGTTGGAATACCATGCCGCGTTCGGGTGATGGCCCGGCGATAGCTTGCCCATCGACATCCAATGTGCCCGCCGCAGGAATAATATGGCCCGCTAACGCGCCTAACAGAGTGGATTTACCGCAACCGGAAGGCCCCAGTAAACACACAAACTCTCCGGATTCGATGCTGAAATCCACGCTCTGCACCGCTTCAAATTCACTTGGGCCTTTGCCGAGACGAATGGATAATTGCTGTGCGTCGATTCGTCCCAGTTGCTTTTTAACATCTTGCGAAATTTTTGATTCCGGATTTTTTTCATAAAGATGTGTATCGCGGGAATGAGTTTCGTAAATAGTCATCATGATTTTCCTTGCAGTCGATACCAGGGGGTGAGCCAATCGCCGATGCGCTTAATAAGCCAGCTACTGCCCATGCCGAGTAAACCAATCAATAACATCCCGACCACTATGTCGGCGTAATTTTGAATCACGTAAGACGACCATGTGTAATAACCGATACCCCATTGGCCGGAAATCATTTCTGCAGTGACCAAACAAAACCAGGAAGTGCCCATGCCAATCGACAAGCCGGTAAAAATACTGGGCAAGGCACCGGGCAAAACGACTTCGCGCAAAATCGCGCGCGGCGATGCGCCCAAACTGCGCGACGATGCAATCAGGCGCAGGTCCACCGCTTCAACACCGTGAATGGTGTTTAACAAAATCGGAAAGAGTGCGCCGGTAAACGTAATAAAAATCATGGAAGCTTCCGATGAAGGGAACATCAATATCGCCAGCGGAATCCATGCAACGGCGGGAATAGGGCGCAGCAATTCCAATGGCGGCATCAACCAATTTTCCACGTTGCGCGAGCGACCAATAAACAGCCCCAAACTCACACCGGCAATCGCCGCCATTGTGTACCCGCTAAATACGCGCGCAAGGCTGCTGCCCAAGTGCGGTAGCAGCGCGTTGGATTGCAATAATTGCCAGATTGCATTGAGCACTGCCTCGGGTGTGGGGACATTGGAAAATGTCACCACACCCAAATCAATTCGCAATGTGGATGCGAAGTGCCACAGTGCGATGCAGGCAATCACCGATCCACATTGCATGCCGAGTGTTGCTGTACGAGTAGTCAATGCACCACTATTTTTTACGCTGGCCATAGGTATTCCTCTTAACGATTGCGTTCATTGCGCCCCCTTAACGGAGCGCGCTGAATGCCAATGCGGTTCCACCGTGTTGTTTGGCAAAGGCTTCCGCTTGGTCTTTTAATAAAAATGCATCCAACTGGCCCTTATCACTTTTCACAAACCAGGCTTGGTTCGCGAGTAATTTAATACCACTGTCCGTTGCTTGGGCGTAAATCGCGCGGATATCAGTGCCCGCAGTTTCCAATTCCTGTAATGCGGTTAATGCAGCGCTAAATGAAGCATAGTGGCGTACTTTGGGTTCACCGCGTACCCAAATTTGCGCGAGGTGTTTGAAATCGGTGATTGGTTTTCCGCTCACTGCATCATTAGCAGTCAGTGGTAATTGCGCATAATTTTTCAATGCCGCTTCATAATCCTTACCTGAAAGTTTGAATGCTTCGCGGATGTATTTATCGTTGATAAAGGTATCCACATCCAAACCTTTGTCGGTTCTCTTTAGCAACTTCAAAGTGTCGATGGCAGTGGCGGTCGCCTGGCGATATTCCGGCTTCCAGCTGAGGTCGCGGGTTTGCAAACCTAATGGGCCGTGGAATAAATAATTTACTTCCGCTTCAATACCTGTGACTTTTTCAATCAGCTCGCTGTATTTTTCCGGTTCAGCGGCGATCAGTTGGTCAGCTTCAATTGCTGCGCGCAAATAGGCCACCACAATTTCCGGATATTTTTTTGCGTAGGCTTCATCGACGAGCGTGCCGTGGTAAGTGGGTGCATTCGCTTGTGAACCATCAAAAATTTTCCGCGCGAATCCACGGTTGGGAAATAGCTCGGCGAAAGGGACAAAATCCGCGTGCGCATCAATGCGGTTGCTCTTTAATGCAGAGCCCGCAATTTCAGGTGCCTGGGCGATGATGCGAACATCTTTTTCCAGATCCCAGCCTTGTGCTTTCACCGCGCGCAATAACATGCCGTGTGCGGTGGAGGCAAAAGGTACAGAAATGGTTTTGCCTTTGAGTTCAGCGAGTGACTGCACCGGCGATGCAGCGGGCACCACAATGCCATTGCCACTGCCTTTGATGCTGCCCGATAACACGCTGATAAAAATACTGCGCTTGCCTGCCGCTTCATGTGCAACGCCATTGAATGAACCCGGGAAGTCAGCCATTGCGCCAAAGTCCAGTTTTCCTGCGACCATTTCATTGGTCAGGGGCGCGCCACTGGTAAAGTTTTTCCATTCAATTTCATATTTTGCATCTTTGTATTTGCCGTCTTTAGGCAAATATTTTTCCAGCAATTTTAATTCGCGAATCAACAGGCCACCGGTGGCGCAATTGATGGTGGTGTCTTGGGTGCCTAATGCGATGCGGATGGTTTCTGCACTTGCACTAATGCTGGCCAACGTAAACGTGGCTGCAAAGGAAATGGCCAAGGCTAATCGGTTGGTAAAACGCATAATCGTTCCTCTCTGTGGTATTCAGGTGCATATCGTTTTCGCCTCGGGTGGAGGTAGGCAACGAGAGGTATTGTTTGTTGGCATCCGGCGGCAAATCCGGGTAGCAAAATAAAAATTAAAATCAGTTTCTCCGCATCAGCGCAGCAAATAAGGAATTTCCACTTTCACGGCGCCTGTAGGGCAATCGGTTTCGCAGGGCATGCAATACCAGCATTCATCGAATTGCATAAATGCCTTGTTGGTTTCCGGGTGAATCGCCAATAAGTCCATCGGGCACACATCGACACAAACGGTGCAACCTTTGTGGGCGATACACTTGTCTTCATCAACCGTGACCGGTGCATTGCTGCGGAAAAAAATATTCTGTTGTTGCTGTGCCATTCAGTATCTCCTAGCTGTTGGCAACTTTTAAACGCAGCCCCTGATAGGCAACTTCTTCTTGCGCATTCAGTGGAATTAAATAAGGTTCCACTTCGCGTTTGAAGCTCACCATATTGCCGTGTTCGTCTTTCTTTAAATGGCAGTGATAGAACCACTCGCTGTCATTGCGTTTGGGGTAATCCACACGATAGTGATACAACCCCCAGCGACTCTCTTTGCGATACAGGGATGCGCGTGCAGCCATTTCGGCGCAATCGCGGATCACACTGACTTCCATTGCGCGCATTAATTCATGCGCATTATTCGCTTTGAGTTGTTCAATATCCTGTTCAATCATCGCGAAACGCTCCAGACCAATTTCCATTTTTTTGGTGACTTTGGGCGGTTGCAAATAATCGTTAACAAAGCGGCGCAGCTTGTATTCCACTTGCGCGGGCGGCAGTCCGTGTTCGCGCAAGAGTGGTGCAAAAACGCGCGCTTTTTCTTTCTCGATTTGCGCAGTATCCAACTCGGTGTAGTCGCGCTCAGCTACATAATCCGCTGCATTAACACCGGCAAACCAACCATAGGTGAACGCGCCCAGCATATAGTTGTGTGGTACGGCAGCCATATCGCCGGCGGAATAAAGCCCTTTCACTGAAGTCTCTGCTTTTTCATTTACCCACACGCCGGACGCACTGTGGCCGGAGCAAAAACCAATTTCAGAAATATGCATTTCCACCATTTTTTCGCGGTAGTCAGTACCGCGATTAGCGTGGAACTGGCCGCGGCTCGGGCGCTCATTGCTGTGCAAAATCGTTTCAATGTTTTGGATGGTTTCTTCTGCGAGATGATCCAGTTTTAAAAACACCGGCCCATTGCCGCCTTCCAGTTCCTGATAAAACTCCCACATCATTTGGCCGCTCCAGTAATCGCATTCAATAAAGCGTTCGCCTTTATTGTTAGCGGTGTAACCGCCGAGCGGGCCGGTGACATAAGCACAGGCAGGGCCGTTATAATCTTTAATCAATGGGTTGATTTGGAAACATTCAAGGTTTGCCAGCTCCGCACCCGCGTGATACGCCATCGCATAACCATCGCCCGCATTGGTCGGGTTTTCATAAGTCCCCATCAAATAGCCTGAGGCTGGTAAACCCAATCTGCCTGCTGCTCCGCAACATAAAATGACGGCTTTAGCGCGAATCACATGGAAATCCGCGGTGCGGCAATCAAAACCCAAAACGCCATTCACGGTACCTTCGGCATCGGTCAATAAACGCGTGCTGACAATGCGATTGGTGATGGAAATTTTTGCGCGCTTTAATTGCCGATAAAGCACTTTTTTAATGTCGTGGCCTTCGGGCATGGGCAATACATAAGAGCCCATGTGATGCACTTTTTTTACGGCGTAATCACCTGTTTCGTCTTTTTCAAATTTCACGCCCCAACGATCCAATTGTTCGATGGTGGCGAAGCTGTTGGTTGCATAGGCATACACTGTTGCCTGGTTGACGACGCCGTCGTTGGCAATCGTAATTTCCTTGGTGTATTGCTCCGGTGTGGCGTGGCCGGGAATCACGGCGTTGTTCAAACCATCCATCCCCATGCTGATGGCGCCGGAGCGTTTCACATTGGCTTTGTCCAACAATAAAATTCGCAGCGCCGGATTTTTTTCTTTGGCTTTTATTGCGGCCATAGGGCCTGCGGTACCACCACCGATAACAACAATGTCGTATTCCTGCTCGATGGTGTTGACCTTGTTGTGGGTGTTTTCAATCACAGTCATGCTTGGTTGCTCCCGTTATGGTTGCGTTGGCGATCAATCCGCAATCGGTATTGGAATGCATCGCCACGATAATAAAGAAATTCAAAATCGATGGGTTCGCCAGCGGCGGTATGGGTTAAGCGTTCGATGCGCATAATCGGCGCGCCTTCATTTACGTTTAGTGCCTTGGCCAGGTCGCTAGTAGCGAGCACGGCATCTATCGCGAGGTCAGCATGGCCGAGCGTGAGGTGATAATCGTTTTCCAGAATCAAAAAAATATCGCGCGTAACCAGATCAGCACGCTGTAATTTTTCGCCCAGTGCGGCCGGCAAATAAGAAATTTCCAGCGAAATCGGTTCGCGATTAATCAGGCGCACGCGTTTAATTTCAACTACGCTGCTGCCCTCAAGAAGATGCAAGCGTTCAGCAATGCGTGCATCTGCACTCACAATAGTTGCGCCCAGTATTTGGTTGATTACCTCATAACCTAAATGCGCGAGCGACTCAGCAAGGCCTTGCAAACGTGTAACGTTCTGGAAGGCTTTTGGTTTTGCTACGAATGTTCCCTTGCCGTGGATTTTGAAAAT
>DATIGS010000009.1:0-6202 GCA_035481425.1 Cellvibrio sp.
ACGGCGCAACAAATCGCTCCCAAGGTAATGGTGATCGATTCAATTCAAGTCATGCACATGGAGGATATTTCCTCTGCACCGGGCTCAGTATCGCAAGTGCGCGAGAGCGCGGCTTATCTCACCCGTTTTGCAAAACAAACCGGCACTGTATTGATTTTGGTGGGGCATGTAACAAAAGACGGTTCGCTTGCCGGCCCTAAAGTGCTTGAACATATGATCGATTGCTCGATTTTATTGGAGGGCGATAACGATTCACGCTTCCGCACTCTGCGTGGGAACAAAAATCGTTTTGGTGCAGTGAATGAGTTGGGCGTGTTCGCCATGACCGAGCAGGGCATGCGCGAAGTGAATAATCCTTCGGCGATTTTTTTACAGCGCGCAGAAGATGCATCGTCCGGTTCGGTAGTGATGGTGATGTGGGAAGGTACACGACCATTGCTCATCGAAATCCAGGCATTGGTAGATGACAGCCATCTTGGAAATCCACGCCGTGTTGCCGTAGGTATGGATCAAAACCGGTTGTCGATGCTGCTCGCAGTATTGCATCGCCACGGTGGCATTATGGTGGGTGACCAGGATGTATTTGTGAATGTGGTCGGTGGTGTAAAAGTGATGGAGACGAGTGCGGATTTGGCGCTGTTGCTGGCAATAGTTTCCAGCTTTCGCGACCGCGTCTTGCCGCAGGATTTAATTGTGTTTGGCGAGGTAGGGTTATCGGGAGAAATTCGCCCAGTGCCGAGTGGTCATGAGCGTTTGCGTGAAGCTGCCAAGCACGGGTTCAAACGCGCGATAGTGCCGTTTGCCAATGCGCCGCGCGATAAAAATTTAGGAATCGATGTAGTTGCTGTAAAAAACCTGCAAGAAGCCCTCAATGCGCTCTAATCATGGGCGCTAATCATTCCGGTACATTCAACTCAATTATATGGCGATTGAGTTTCTGCAATTGTTCCCACGCCTTGCGAAAGTTGGGAATGCTAAAAAATAGCGCGTCGAGGCTGCCGTCATCGCGCGCTATTTCCAGACCTTTCTGAATTCGCGTCGCCAAGGCACGGTTGCTGTTGTTTACAAAAAAATAAATGGGTTGTGGATAATGAATGGCGAGGTTTTTTTCAATCACCAGGCCCGATTTTCCGTAAGTCTCCAGTTCAAAATGTATCTCCTGGATACTGCGCGCCATATAGTCAAAACGGCCGACTTTTAACATGCGGAACATGGGGATGTAGGAGTAAGAGGTGACTACAGGGAGCGCATTAAAATGATAGATTTCCGTATCGCTCCACTGCACCCCAGTACCAATTTTGAATTTCTGCAAATCCGTTAAGGTTTTGACCTTATCGAATCTGGCTTGATCATCAGCACGGATTAACAGCAGGCGATATTCATTAATACCGCGAATCAAATTGAATCTGATGGGGGTTAATTCGGCCTCACGGGTTTTACTACTGCTGCTCCAGATAATATCCACCTTGCCTTGTTTAACCAGCAAGCGCGCACGTGCGCGGTTGACGCTGGCGGGATAGTGATCAAAGTGAAAGTGCTCGGATTCGCGGCGGGTTTTCTCCAATGCGAGTTGTAATGCCTGTTCGTAATAGCGGCTGGTTACTTCAGGCTCGAGCGAACCCGCTTTGGGAAGCATCAGGCGCAGCTCGTCCTTTGCCGTACTACTTGCTGCGCTGCTCTCACTAAACGTCAATAAAAGACTAGGGAATAACAGACTCAGGCTTGCATACCACATTACCGCATATCGCATAAAACTATTGGTTAGTCGCTGTTCTCGATTTGGGTTAACAACTCATACAACAAGGTTTTATCAATTGGCGTATCGGGTTGAAATTCAAACCCCAACAAATGTTCGCGCACATGAATTAACTGGCCGTGCAAGTTGAGCGTTTTTTTGGAGGAGGTGAGCAAATTCATA
The DNA here is from genome assembly GCA_035481425.1 of Cellvibrio sp. Taxonomy (GTDB): domain Bacteria; phylum Pseudomonadota; class Gammaproteobacteria; order Pseudomonadales; family Cellvibrionaceae; genus Cellvibrio. The sequence continues at coordinate 1,919 of DATIGS010000009.1, forward strand.
TCGTCCAATTGGATATGAACACGCAGTAAATCGCCTTTTTGAAGTAGATGCTCCCCCAAAATTGCGAGGCGCGCGCCGGACTCAGAGAGATCCAATACATGCGCGTCCCATTTTTTGGTGGAGTACTGCATATCGGCATAAGCGCGCAGCGGAAACCGCGGATGCCGGCGCTTATCCTCATCGGAAATATCATCTATTTTCATGGTGTCTTTCTGTGCTTCAACGTGCATATGTTGCTCCCTTTTGCTCCTTGCCGGAGTTAATAATCGCTGATTAATTCAGACAGTTCCCTTTCTGCTGCGGACGCATCCCCCAAATTCAATTCAATTAGCCGACGCAAGTGGCTCACGCTATCGATATCAATGGAAGTGCACATCAATCCGGTTTGGTTATGGTGTTGGTGCGCCAGCATCACCGACATAGCGATGCAAGTGCTATCGGACAACAAAATTTTTACCAAAATAGGTTGAGTGTGATTAACCTCCATGGGGAGTGTTTGTTGGAGTAATAAACCTTTTAGCGAAATGTCGAGCAGACTGGCGCGCCAGTGAAATTCACCTTGTGCCAATTCCACGTGGGCATCGAACAGGATGCGACTGAATTTGCGTCGCTCGTTGGCGGCCGCTGTTTTTGTTGTGTCGTTCATAATTTGGTCTTTCGGTCATCGTGTAGTCTTACAGTAAGTTTCGGCCTATTCATACGGCAGATAAGCCTGTTTTTGAGTGTAGCCCGCGGCAGCCGTTTCGCCATATTTGAATTTAACCGGACGCCTATTTGCCTCGGATAACGGGCGCCACCTATAATCCTGCCACGTTTGATAACAGGCTGATTCTTATGACAGATTTTCGTATTGGTATTGACCTTGGCGGCACTAAAACCGAGGTGATCCTGCTCAATGGCGGCAGCGAGGAGTTGTTCCGCACCCGTATCCCGACGGTGCGCGATGACTATGCGGCGACCCTGCGCGATATCGCCGATTTGGTTGCCCAGGCAGAAGCAGCGGCGGGGAAAACCAATCTACCCGTTGGTATAGGTATTCCCGGTACGATTTCCCGCAAGACCGGCTTTGTGAAAAATGCCAACTCCACCTGGCTCAATGGCAAACCCTTCCAGAAAGATCTCTCCGACTATTTACAGCGCGATGTCAAAGTCACCAACGACGCCAATTGCCTTGCGGTCTCGGAAGCGACTGATGGCGCCGGGCGCGGATACGATTTGGTATTCGCCGGTATCCTCGGCACCGGCTGCGGTGCAGGCATTGCCTACCAGGGCAAACCGATCGTTGGCCCCAATGGTGTGGCGGGCGAGTGGGGGCACAATCCACTGGCCTGGACCTCGGAAGCTGAATTAAATGCACGCCCTTGCTATTGCGGTAAGGCCGGGTGTCAGGAGGCATTTTTATCCGGCACCGGTCTGTGCCTCTCGTATCAGTTATTAACCGATGAAAAAATCAAAGGCCATGAAATTGTAGAGCGCGCCGGGCAGGGGGATGTCGCTGCGCAAGAAGTGTTGGCCAATTATTTTGATCAGGTTGCGCGCGGCCTCGCGACCATCATCAACACGATTGATCCGGATGTGATTGTGCTCGGTGGTGGAGCTTCGAATATCAAAGCGCTTTACACCGAAGTGCCAAAACTGTTGCCACATTATGTATTCGGGCGCGAATGCGATACGCCGATAGTGCCTGCGGTACACGGTGATTCCAGCGGCGTGCGTGGCGCGGCCTGGTTAAATCCGATTGTGTAAGGTGCAGATTATGTTGCACTTTAAAAAGCCCATCATGCAGTTGATGGGCTTTTTATTTTTTATTGGCGCAAGTGGTGTGCAGGCACAAATCGATTCCCTCGCGCAGCCGGCGCGGCGCATCGCGTCCATGAATATTTGTATCGATCAATTGCTGTGGGATTTGGTTGATCACCAGCGTTTGGTGAGCATTAGCTATTTAACGGCGAGCCCGATGTGGTCGCCGATTGCAAAGCAGGTACGCGGCATCCCAACCAATCATGGCCTCGCGGAAGAAATTGTCCCCCTGTCTCCCGATTTAATTCTCGCTGGCGAATTTGACGCAGCCAGCGCGGTGGAATTACTCAACCGCTTGGGTAATACCGTCACCCGCTTACCATTGCCGCGAAAACTCAGCGACATCAACGAACAAATTATCCAACTGGGCGATTTAGTCGGTGAAGGTGAAAAAGCCCGTGTTATGGCGCAGCAGATAAGTGCGCAAGTAGCCGAATTACAAACGGCAAATGCCGGCCAAGAACCTTTGACGGCGTTTTGGTATTCATCCAATGGCGTAGTGATTGGCGATGGCACTCTCGAACACGAATTGATGCAATTGGCCGGTTTGCGCAATCTTGCAGCCGAACAAGGTATGTTCGGATTCAACCAACTCGACCTGGAGTTATTGCTCAGCGCCAAACCACAAATACTGATTATTGAAACCAGTAATGCAGAAGGTTTTTCGCTGGCGCGCGAATATCTGGCGCACCCGGCGTTGGAAAATGCAGGTTTTAAACTGGTGCGCTTACCGACGGGATTATCGGGCTGTGCAACTTCAGTGTTGGGTGATGTCGCAATTGCGCTGAAACAAGAATTGGCGAAATAAAGAGAATACTGTGCACACAAAAATTTCATTTTCTGTTTTAACAATTATTTTGTTTGGTGCGATTGTCGCGGCGGCGGCCTTGTCGCTGAACAGTGGCGCCGCAGATATCCCGGTACTGCAAGGGTTTGCTGATATCTGGCAGGGCGAGCAAAGTCTCGCCGCGACTATCCTTGGGCAAATTCGTATGCCGCGCCTGGTGTTGGCAATAATTGTAGGTGCGACATTGGGAATGGCCGGTGCGGCTATGCAGGGTTTATTGCGCAATCCATTGGCTGACCCGGGTGTGCTCGGCGTTACCAGCGGCGCGGCTTTTGGCGCGGTGTGCGTATTGTATTTTGGTGCAGCGGCAACAGCTTGGTATTGGTTGCCGAGCGCTGCGATTATCGGCGCATTACTGTCATTGGTGATGGTGTATTTGTTGGCGGGTTTGCACAGCAGTATGCTCGCGTTAATTCTCGCCGGCGTCGCCATGAGTGCAATCACCGGCGCTTTAATTGCAGTTGCATTAAATTTTGCACCCAGTTTGTATGCGATGCAGGAAATTATTTTCTGGTTGATGGGCTCGCTGGTGAATCGCCATTGGGATCACGTCCAGATTGCGTTGCCGCTCGCGATTGTTGGCTGGTTGTTAATCCTGAGTCGCAGCCGCTTTTTGGACGCACTCAGCCTGGGTGAAGAAAGCACGCGTTCGCTGGGATTTAATAATCACCGCGAGCGCGGCATTTTATTATTCGGCATTGCAATCAGCGTCGGCGCTTGCGTGGCGGTGAGCGGTAGCATTGGTTTTATCGGCTTAATCGTCCCGCATTTATTGCGGCCGTTTGTGGGTTATCGCCCCGGGCGGTTAATGTTTGCCAGCGCGCTCGGCGGTGCCTTGTTGTTGGTGCTGGCGGATATTCTGGTGCGCCAATTCGATAGTGCGCGTGAATTAAAACTGGGTGTTGTGACATCCTTGCTCGGCGGCCCATTCTTTTTATTGTTAATTCTAAAAACCCGTTCACGGTGGGCATGATGACGACAGCATCGATAACAACATCCAGCGCCCAACCGATAAGCCTTAGTGCTAAACAAGTAACGCTTGCACGCGATGGCAATGCGATTTTGCACAACGCTGATGTCCATATACAGGCTGGCGAGTTAGTCGGACTAATCGGCCCCAATGGCGCGGGCAAGAGTTCACTGCTGCGGGTGATGGCCGGTTTATTGGATGCGGATTCCGGTCAGGTCCAGCTGTCCACGGGCGACGAACAACCGCAATCACTGGCAAGCATTTCCGGGCGTGAACGCGCACAAGTTCTCGCCTATTTACCGCAGCAAGAAACACCGGCTTGGCCATTGCAGGTTGAGCATTTGGTCGGGCTTGGCCGCGCGCCCTGGCATAAACCCATGAGTGGGAAATCGGCGCGCGACAAACAGGCGATCGAACACGCACTTACTATCACTGAATTGCAGCCGTTGCGTCAGCGTATTGTGACTACACTTTCCGGTGGTGAATTGCAGCGCACTTTGCTTGCACGGGTATTTGCGGGTGAACCGAAAATTATCCTTGCCGATGAACCTATTGCGGCGCTCGATCCTTATCATCAATTACATGTCATGGAATTACTGGCCGAACACGCGCAGCAGGGCGGGGCTGTGCTCACTGCATTGCACGATTTAAGTTTGGCCGCACGTTT
>DATIGS010000010.1:0-17280 GCA_035481425.1 Cellvibrio sp.
GGTGTAATGCGCTCGCGCGAGTTCATCATGAAGGACGCCTACTCGTTCCACACCAGCACTGAATCGTTGCAAGAAACCTACGACGTAATGCATGCGACTTACTGCAATATTTTTACCCGTTTAGGTTTGCAATTCCGCCCGGTATTGGCCGATACCGGCTCAATCGGCGGTGCTTTCTCCCATGAATTCCATGTATTGGCCGACAGTGGCGAAGACGACATCGCGTTCAGCAATGGTAGTGACTACGCCGCCAATATTGAAAAGGCCGAAGCTCTGCCGCCTGCAACTCCGCGCGCTGCAGCCCAACATGTCATGCAAGAAGTGGCGACTCCGGGCAAACACACTATCGATGAAGTCAGCCAATTCCTGAATGTCAGCCCGCAACAAACGGTTAAAACCTTGATCGTATTGGGCGAAGTGCGCGAAGACAAAACCCAGCCGCTGGTAGCACTGGTGTTGCGCGGCGACCACGAACTCAATGAGATTAAGGCCGAAAAATTAACTGGCGTTGCAGCACCCCTGACACTGGCACCCGAGGCGCGCATCAAAGCCGAATTGGGTGTGGGCATTGGTTCAATCGGCCCGGTTGGCCTGAAGATCGCGGTGATTGTCGATCACTCGGCCGCACATCTATCCGACTTTGCGTGTGGCGCCAACAAAGATGGCTTCCACCTGACCGGCGTAAACTGGGAGCGCGACGCTGTAGCACCATTGGTTGCGGACATTCGCAATGTGGTCACCGGCGACCCAAGCCCTTGCGGTAAAGGCACATTGGAAATCAAACGCGGTATCGAAGTTGGCCATATTTTCCAATTGGGCACCAAGTATTCCGAAGCCATGAAAGCCAAAGTACTGGACGTAAACGGCAAAGAACAAACCATGATCATGGGCTGCTATGGTATCGGGGTTACACGCGTGGTCGCCTCGGCGATCGAGCAAAACTTCGATGAAAACGGCATCATCTGGCCCGATTCTATCGCACCGTTCCATATCGCGATTGTGCCGATCAACATGCAAAAATCCCCTGCCGTGGCTGCCAAGTGCGAGGAACTTTACGCACAGCTGCAAGACCTGGGCTTCGATGTATTGTTGATGGATGAAGACAAAGCACGCTTGGGCACCATGCTGGCCGATACCGATCTGATGGGCATTCCACATCGCATCGTTGTGGGTGACCGCGGTTTGGAAGCGGGCAGCATCGAATACAAGGGCCGTCGCGATGCGGAAAAACAGGAAGTTGCCGTGGGCGAGATCGTCAACTTCCTCCAAAGCCGTATCAGTATCTAGCCCCTCTTCCGCTAGCGCTTTGTACACCAAAAGCGATTACAGCCGACAAACCCGGGCGCTGTAATCGCTTTTTTTATGTCTCCTGAACCCATCTGTAACTACCGCCCCCTGGAAACTGAAAAAACGTCTTTTTATAAAGAATAAAAAATAATCGTTGAATATCGAATTTTTACGATATATATTTCCGTACATCGCGATATACAGATATAGATCTATTGTTTAAAGGAAAACTCATGAGCTCTGCAGAACTCGATGAAATGATTAAAGCCCTGTCGCACCCCGTACGGCGGGAAATCTTGAATTGGCTTAAACAACCTGAGCTTCATTTTGCCGACCAGGAACATCCACTGAGTTTTGGTGTGTGTGCTGGAAAAATCGACCAAAAAACAGGTTTATCCCAGTCTACCGTGTCAGCCCATCTGGCAACTTTGCAACGCGCCGGCCTGATTACCAGTCGCAAAGTTGGCCAATGGAACTTCTTTTCCCGCAACGAAGAAGCGATCCAGGAGTTCCTGACACGGTTAAACGACCAACTTTAACCGGAGGTACAACCATGCCAACGTTATTTGACCCAATCACTATCGGCGATATAACCCTGAAAAACCGGATCATCATGGCGCCCTTGACCCGCTGCCGCGCGGACGAAGGACGTGTGCCTAATGCAATGATGGCCGAGTACTACCAGCAGCGCAGCAGCGCTGGTTTGATCTTGTCTGAAGCAACCTCAGTAACGCCCATGGGGGTGGGTTATCCAGATACTCCCGGCATTTGGTCTGACGAGCAAGTCGAAGGTTGGAAACTGGTGACCAATGCCGTACACAAAGCCGGCAGCCGTATATTTCTCCAGCTTTGGCATGTAGGCCGTATTTCAGACCCCATGTATTTGAATGGCGCCAAGCCAGTTGCCCCCAGTGCGATCCGCCCTGCCGGCCACGTCAGCCTGGTGCGCCCGAAGAAAGATTATGAAGAGCCACGCGCGCTGACAATCACCGAAATTAAAGAAGTGGTCGCGGCTTTTCGCCTGGGCGCCGAAAATGCGAAAGCGGCCGGTTTTGATGGCGTGCTCATTCATGGCGCCAACGGCTATTTACTCGATCAATTCCTGCAAGACAGAACCAACCAACGCGATGACGAATATGGCGGCTCACTGGAAAATCGTGCACGCCTAATGCTCGAAGTGACTGATGCCTGCATCGATGTGTGGGGGAAAGATAAGGTTGCTATGCACTTGGCTCCGCGTATGGATGACCACGATATGGGCGACTCTAACCGCGAAGCGACATTCAGTTATGTTGCCGCTGAATTAGCCAAACGTGGAATTGCGTTTATTTCTACGCGTGAATATTCAGCTGAAGACAGCATCACGCCGCAACTGAAACAAATTTTTGGTGGCACAGTGATTGCCAACGAAAAATTCAGTAAGTCCGAAGCCAACTCCTGGTTAGCACAGGGCAAAGCAGATGCTATCGCATTTGGTGTTCCTTTTATCGCCAACCCGGATTTACCAAAACGTTTGGAGCTGGACGCGCCACTTAATCCACCGCGCCCCGAATTGTTTTACGCCAAAGGCCCCGTCGGTTATACCGATTACCCGGCACTGGCGTAATATTCAGAGACGGCACACAAAAGCGATCCAAAAAAAAGCGCCAGCATGAAAACCATGCTGGCGCTTTTCTGTTTTGGAAAAATAAAAAATAATTACTTATCCAATAATAAAAACGCTGTTGGTGCTAATGCGGTTTTACTGATACGGACCCAGGCAATTTCGCCATTAAACCAGTGCACTTGATTCATCCGTGCACCTAGAGATGTTTTTGCATTGGATGCGATCGGCAAGTAATCCACCTTCCCTACCAATTCCTGCACGCCATTTACATAAGAAATAAATTCGCGATTTTTGTAAGTGATTGCTGCATGGGCCCACTGGCCGACCGGATGAACCCTGGTTGGATCAATTAGCGTAAATTGAGACTTTTCCGATTTGATATACGCATCCAGATACCACTGTTTTTTATCGTTCAAACGCAATTCGATGGTAATACGGCGATTGGGATTATCCGGCGATTCTATATGGAAAAAACGCGGCTCCAGATTATTCGGATAGGCATCAGCAGGATTAAAAATAATTTCAATCGTAAATTCGGTAGCATTCCCCAAGGGATTGGCATCAACCAACAACCGGTCACCATCGCCATCGAAATTGATTGCTTTTTTAATCTCCTCACCTTTCACTACTACACTTTTCCCTGTATTCACCACATAGGGATTTCCCAATACAGTAACAGGAACACCACCAATATCGGTTGTCGAATTAATATTCCACACCAATTGATTCGACGCGGGTTTTGATGGAGATGCACAAGCACACAACACTGCTGCCATGGACAAAAGAGCGGCCAAAGAAAAAGGTTTGTTCATAAACATATTATTCATCTGCTCCGGTGTAACGCGCCTGATCTTGCAGCAAGTTACGCTCAACGTCACCGGGTGAACCGGTGTTGCGCGCGAGCAAGCTATAGGCAACGGGCACCAAAAATAAAGTAAGAAACGTCGCGACCAATACGCCAGAGATCACCACAATACCAATAACAAAACGTGTCTCGGCACCGGCGCCAGATGAAATCACCAATGGAATCGCACCCGCAACGGCAGTAAGGCTGGTCATTAATATCGGGCGCAAACGCGCAGAAGAAGCCTCCAGCAAAGCCTCAGTAAATTCTACGCCGCGATCGCGCAACTGGTTGGCAAATTCTACGATGAGGATGCCATTTTTCGCCGCAAGACCGATGAGCATGATCAATCCAATCTGCGAATAAAGATTAAAACTGCTATTCGTCAAATACAGTCCAAGCATTCCACCTAATATCGCCAAGGGCACCGTCAGCATAATCACAAACGGATGCACATAGCTTTCAAACTGTGCGGCCAATACTAAAAAGGTAATTAAAATTCCCAGCAAGAAAATAAACATTACCGAACTGCCGGCGGTCTGGAAATCGCGCGACAAGCCTTTGTAGTCCACTACTGCTGTAGCAGGCAAATGCTCGCGCACCAAACCATTGAGATGTGCAAGCGCATCGCCAAGCGCGAGGTTATCGGCAAGGTTCGCTTCTATCGTTAATGAACGCATACGGTTGTAACGATTCAACCGGCTGGCATCGGCAATTTCTTTCAAAGTCACCAGGTTCGCCAAAGGTATCAACTCACCGCTGCGCTCGGAACGCACATACATATTTTGCATACTGGTTGTTGTGCGCTGTTCATCGCGCTCGCCTTGCAAAATGATGTCGTATTCCTCGCCATCATCAATATAAGTAGTAGCGCGCCGCGAACCTAACATTGCCTCCAAAGTACGGCCTATATTGCTGACACTCACACCGAGATCGGCAGCGCGATTGGTATCAATAACGACTTCTACCTGAGGCTTGGTCTCTTTGTAATCCCAATCAATACCAATCAATCCCGGATTATTTTGTTCGAGCTTTTCCAACAAAATATCCCGCCATTGGGCCAGCTCCTCATAGGTACCGCCACCCAATACAAATTGCACCGGCTTTTGCGCTTGGGAACCAAAACCCTGACGCATTACGACTGCCGTGGTGACGCCGGGTAAATCTTTAAGATCGTTGCGAATATCGCTCATCACATCAAATGAATTCCGGCGTAAACTCCAATCATTCATCACCACAATAACCATTCCAGTATTAAAACTTTCGGTGGTGCCAAATGAACGTGGAGCACGCACCATCATGCGTGAAATCTCTTCGTTATGGACATATTTCATCAACCGATTTTCGATCTCGGTCATGTACTCTTCCATGTAGGCATAGCTGGCACCTTCAGGCCCGTTAACCATTACCTGGAAATTACCGCGGTCTTCGGGCGGTGCATACTCGGACGGTATTTTTTGCGAAAGGAAAAACATACACAGCAATAAAATGGCGAACAACGCAATCAACATTTTGGAACGCACCAGACACCAACTAATGCCGTGTTTATAGCGGATACGCAAACGCTCCATACCGTTGTTCACTTTGTCCAAAAATCTATTTCTATGAGTATTTTGAACCAACACCTTGGATGCCAGCATTGGCGATAATGTCAATGCAATCAGCGCAGAAAACCCAACCGCAGCGGCCATGGTGATCGCAAATTCAGAAAATAATCGGCCGATATCGCCTTTCAAAAATACAATCGGTACAAAAATCGCAATCAATACCAAGGTCGTAGCGATGACCGCGAACCCTACTTCGCGCGTGCCATCATAAGCCGCAAGCAATGGTGTTTTTCCCTTTTCTTCCATATGCCGCATGATATTTTCCAGCACCACAATCGCATCATCCACCACCAAACCAATGGCGAGGACCAATGCAAGTAGTGTCAGCATATTGACCGAAAAACCCATCACTGCGAGTACGGTAAAGGTCGCAATAATTGATACTGGTACCGCAACCGCAGGCACGAGCATTGCGCGCACGCTGCCGAGAAAAAAATAGATAACCAGCACCACCAGGACAATCGCAATCGCAAGAGTGATGTACACTTCGTGAATAGCGCGCTCGACAAAAACCGAACTATCAAAACTGTCTTCCAGTTTCATTCCCTTGGGCAACACAGCGTTGATTTTATCGCGTTCCGCCTTCGAACCACGCGCAACATCAATCGTATTCGCAGTGGATTGTTTTACAATACCGATCCCCACTTGTGTAATGCCATTGCCGCGAAATAAATTGCGGTCTTCCTCAGTACCTCTTTCAACTTTTGCGACATCACCCAACCGAATTAAATGCCCATCGCTACCGCGCATTACCACCAGCTGATTAAATTGATCAACCGTTCGGTAGGTACGCGCCATACGCACGGTGAATTGCCGCTCCAGCGATTCAATACTTCCCGCAGGCAATTCCACGTTTTCCGCACGCAATGCTGTTTCAACATCGCTAACTGTCAAATTGCGCGCAGCTAGTTCACGTCGATCAAGCCAGACACGCATGGCGTAACGTTGTTCTCCACCAATGCGCACACGTGCGATACCATCGATTACCGAAAACCGATCCACCAAATAGCGCTGGGCATAATCAGTTAGCTCCGGGATCGTCATGTTTTCGCCGGTTAAATTGAACCAGAGAATTACGTCTTCATCAGAGCTGACTTTTTGCACTTCGGGTGGATCTGCTTCATCCGGCAAATTATCGAGCGCTCCATTTACGCGGTCGCGAATATCGTTTGCTGCCGCATCCATATCGTGGCCAGTATCAAATTGCACAACAATATTCGAAACGCCATTTTCAGCAGAGGATTCGATAAAACGAATTCCCTCTACACCGGAAATACGATCCTCAATCACTTTGGTAATACGGGTTTCTACGATGCTGGCAGCAGCGCCTGGATAATTGGTGCGAATAGACACTACCGGCGGATCAATATTCGGATACTCGCGCAGTGTCAATCGATCAAACGCAACCAAACCAAATGCAATTAACAGCAGTGAAATAACCGATGCGAAGACCGGTCGTTTGATGGAGACATCAGATAACTTCATGGTGGATTATCCTCACTGTTGCTTTTTGGGTAACAGATCAGATAAATGCATTGGCTCACCCAAGTGTTCAGCTACCGGCTTTTCCTCGGACAGCACCTTCACCTGTTGTCCGCCGCGGATTTTTTGCAACCCGTGTGTAACAACTTTATCGCCAACTGCCAGTCCACTTAATACTTCAACCGCTCCGGCAAGGCGCTCACCAATAACGATTTGCTTGCGCTCGACAATAAAACCATCTTTATCCTGCTTTAACAGGAAGACAAAGTTGTTGCTACCTAATGGAACCAGGGCCGCTTCCGAAATAATCACCGCGTCGCGAGCGCCCGCTTTTAAATCCACCTGCATTAACATCCCTTGTTTTAATTCATGATTTTTATTGTCCAAAATGGCGCGAACTTTAATTGCGCGAGTCACTTCATCGATTTGGTTGTCGATGCTGTAAACCTCGCCCTGGAATACTTTGCCGCCCAAATCGCGGCTCTCTGCCACTATCGGTAAACCCACCACCAAACTGCGTAAATAAATGGCTGGGACAGTAAAATCGAGTTTCATTTTGCTGTCGTCATTTAAAGTAGTAATCAAATCGCCGGGGGAGACCAAAGCTCCCACACTGACATTGCGCAAACCGACTACACCACTGAAGGGAGCCAATATCACCAAATCTTTCAAACGGGATTCAGTTGCGGTGTAACGAGCGCGCGCCGCTTCATACTCACGCACGCGCTGGTCCAATAAAGACTCAGACGCAGCCTTGCTTTTAACCAATGCTGCTACACGATCAAGTTGTTTTTTTGCTTCGTCAGCGGTGAAGCGCGCTTCTTGTAACAATGCGGATTCTTCGCGACTCGTCGTTTCAACTAACACATCATCTTTTTTGACCCTTTGCCCGTCTTCGAAATTAATGCGCGTGACTTTTTTAGTCACATTCGATGTCAACATGATGGATTCGTTAGCACGCAAAGTTCCCAGTGCTTCTATGTTAGTCGTGAGATTTTTCAAACTGGCGGGTTGGACAATCACTTCTACCGGTGTATTTGCCGGTGCTTGGGCATATGCGCCGGATGCGCAAACGAGCAGACCACTAAAAAAATAGCGGATTAATTTCACTGGGTTCTCCCTGGATAAGTTTTTCGCCCTTTATAGTTGTCTACTTTTGCGGCGATCAATGACGATTAAAATTATTTAAGCTGGCGCTGTTACGAATAAGCTAATTTGCAGGATAAAGTCACGGAACAATAATATTATGACTTTAACATTTGTTTACAAAATCAAACCTTTAGGGGCAATTGTGCAAGCATAAACAGCAGCAGCCGGTTATTCACCAAGGCCGCTGTTGCACTAGTTTTCATCAGGCACAAAAAGAACTGAGGCAGAGTTTATGCAGTAGCGTAAACCTGTGGGGGCAGGACCATCGGTAAATACATGCCCAAGGTGGCAATTACATTTGCGGCAGACCACCTCGGTACGCACCATATGATGACTGGTATCCATTAGTTCGCGGATTGCCGTTTTGTTCACCGGAGCATAAAAACTGGGCCAGCCGCAGCCGGCATCGAACTTGGTATCCGCATCGAACAACAGCTCACCGCAGCAGCGGCAGCGGTAATCACCAGCACTAAACTCTTGCCAATATTCGCCAGTAAAAGGCCGCTCGGTGCCCTTTTCACGGCAGATACGATACTGTTCAGGGGTTAATTTTTCACGCCATTCGGCGTCGGTCAGGTTTTCGTTATCAGCCATAAGGATTTCCTTGACAGATCAACTAGTTAAGGTCGATTATTCGAGTGTTTTTCAACCGCAATCACGCGTTACCGCAATCAAGGCATCTTACTGCAAATGAACCCGATTAAGAAATCCGACAAACTCAACGGAGTTTGCTATGACATTCGCGGCCCGGTACTCGAGCATGCTAATCGCCTCGAAGAAGAAGGCCACCGTATTCTGAAACTGAACATCGGCAACCCTGCCCCGTTCGGTTTTTCGGCGCCGGATGAAATCATCCAGGACGTCATTCACAACCTCGCCAATGCCGAGGGCTATACCGCATCCAAAGGTTTATTTGCCGCACGTAAAGCGATCATGCACGAATGCCAACGCCTGGAAATTCCTGGCGTTGAAATTGAAGATATCATCCTCGGTAACGGCGCAAGCGAATTAATCGTTATGGCCATGCAAGCGCTGTTAAATAATGGCGATGAAATTCTGGTTCCCGCGCCGGACTACCCACTGTGGACTGCCGCGGTCAATCTCGCTGGCGGCAAGGCTCGCCATTACCTGTGCGACGAACAATCCGACTGGTTTCCGGACCTGGCCGATATCGAAAGCAAAATCACCGATAAAACACGCGGGATTGTGGTAATTAACCCTAACAACCCCACAGGTACTGTATACAGCCGCGAATTATTGGAAGCGATAGTTGAGCTTGCGCGCCGCCACAACCTGATTATTTTTTCCGATGAGATTTACAGCAAAATCCTCTACGACGATGCCGAGTTTATCCCCATGGGCAAATTGGCACAGGACGTACTTTGTGTAAGTTTCAATGGTCTTTCCAAAGCTTATCGCTTGGCTGGTTTCCGCTCCGGGTGGATGGTCATCAGCGGCGCTAAACATCGCGCGCGCAGTTACATTGAAGGCTTGGAGATGCTGTCATCCATGCGTTTGTGTGCAAACGTACCGGCGATGTATGCAGTGCAAACTGCACTGGGCGGCTATCAAAGTATCAACGAATTAATTATTCCCGGCGGCCGTTTACGCGACCAACGCGATGCCGCCATGAAAGCATTGGCTGATATTCCCGGTGTCTCATGTGTAAAACCCAAAGGCGCCTTGTACCTGTTCCCTAAATTGGATCTGAACATGTACAACATCAAAGACGACCAACAAATGATTCTGGATTTCCTGCTGCAGGAAAAAGTATTGTTGGTGCAAGGTACCGCGTTTAACTGGCCCAACCGGGATCACTTCCGTATTGTGTTTTTACCGCGCGAAGATGATTTAACCAAAGCGATCCAGCGCTTCGGCAATTTCTTATCGCGCTATTCGCAATAAGTTTTGCAATTAATATCGACATAAAAAAACCAGCTTGCGCTGGTTTTTTTATGTCTGCTGGATATTACTGACAGGAAGCTGATATACCAATAGCTTTAATTGTTGCTCACGATCGATATCCGGAAAATCGGCATGAGGATTTATACGTTCGACAAAAATTGCCTGTGGGCACTGCTCAACGAACTGCTCCTTTAAAAATGCCTCACTTAATTCCGGTGCATTCAAGCAGGCCAAAACCAAACCGCCCGCAGGCATCAACTCCGGTAAACGCCGAATCACTTTGGCATAATCTTTTTCTGCGATAAAACTGCCTTTCTGGTACGACGGTGGATCTATAATAACCACCTCATAAGGCCCAGGCTTTTTAACGCGACTCCATGACTTTAAGATATTTTCCGCTACAAACTCGCTTTTATTCTTAGCCAACTGATTGAGTTGGTGATTTGCCCGCCCCAAGTTCAACGCAGCACTACTCATATCCACGTTCACAACTTTTTCTGCACCCGCAGCAATAGCCACTACTGAAAATGCGCAGGTGTAGGCAAACAAGTTAAGTACCCGGTTGCCAGCAGCATGTTGTTCAAGCCACTGCCGCCCCGCTTCCATATCCAAAAAGAAACCGGAATTTTGCTGTTGCGCGAGATGCAAGTTAAACAATAAATGTCCGCGACGCGCGTAAGTAGATTCCGGCAATTCGCCCCATATAATTTCACTTGGGGAATTTGGCAAATAACGGCGTTGGACCACCAATACAGAATTCGTTGTTGAAAATAATGTATGTAGGTGTGCGACTATCTCATCTAACCAACCAAATGGCGGCTCAAAAAAAAGCGTGACTAGAATCACCGGTTGAAAATAATCTACCGTCACAAATTCCAAACCCGAAAACGTACGACCACGACCATGAAAAACCCGGTAACTATCTATTTCAGTTTGGTTACGGATTTTTTCTGCCAGCAGCGCAAGACGGTCAATAATAATTTGCATCAATGCACGCCTTCCGTCGTGTTGTCTTCTATTGCATAACCCACTGGATACATAATGGTTTCGCGATAGCCGGTAATGACCGGACGATAACCACCAAATGCTGCATCCAATTCCGGGTCATTGGTATCTACCAACAAAGGACGGCCATTAAGTGCAAGGATTTTTCCACGCGCCGCAATAATATGAATATTCTCTTTACCAATGCGACGCAAAATAGCGGGAGTAAACTGCTGATTACCACGCCCAAGAATATGACCTTGGCCCCCGATGGCCGTGATAATCATTTTTACCGGGCCGGAAAACTGGTCAAGATGAATAAGGATTTGCGATGCACTTACATCCGTCGCAACGAGCTCATTATTTAACAACAGATCAACGCCTAATAAGCTGCCCTCCAACCCAAGCTCTTGTAAAAAAAGATGGGTTGTTGAGCCAGGACCAACTAAATAAAGTGTATCCTGCTGCAATTGCTCAATCATTTCCTGGGCAACATCCAGCTGTGCCAATTCGTCGCGCTCGGTACCGGCATTTTTCACTTGCTGCAAAAATTGTGAATCTTCCGGCACCAACAAAGTCCCATAAAAACGTGCGCGCACCTGACCAATGCGGAAAGCGTCTTCATCAATATCTTTTACATCGCGCTCAACGATATTGACCAATACACCGGTCAACAATTGCTTGAGGATCTCGCCCGCCGCTTCAGGAGCATTGGCATAAACACCGGAGTGCATTTTCACACCGCAGGGCACACCCAAAACCGGCTGGGATGTCCCCACCACATCGGCAATTAAACGTGCAGTACCATCGCCACCGGCAAACAAAATTAAATCAACGCCGTGTTGCATAAGCGCATCAGCCGCAGCGCATGTATCTTGCGCACTGCTAGGCTGCTGTTGTGCGGCGCCTATCACATGGGTGGCAAAACCAGCGGCACGCGCACTTGTTTCTCCCATATCACCCGCGAAACAAATTATTTCCACTTGTTGGTTAAAACCGGCAACGATTTGCAACGCACGCTCCATTCGTTGCATCGCGCGCGGTTCAGCACCGCGTGCAAATGCCTCGGCGCGAATCGCGTCACCATCAGAACCTTTCAACCCAACGCTTCCACCTAAACCAGCGTAGGGATTAACAATTAATCCGAGTTTAAACACAGTGGAATCCTAACACCTGCAACCACTGTTTATCGGCGTCACTGATGTTTTCCAAATGTACCTGATAGTTATGGAATTCCCGGCGCACAGGATAGTGTTTGCGCAAGCCATCAAAACCCTCACCAAAAACAATCTGGCCAGCCAATGCCTGCCTTGCTACCGCGCGCAAGCGTGCATCGTCGGCAGCAATGTCGTAAACCTGTTTGATTAATTCTTGGGCGATATTAAAAATATTATCGTGTTGCTCGGTGCTTTCATCGATTCGCAACTGGTTATTTTCCAGAGGTGGAACCAAATCACCGAGAGAAGACTGCGGATTTTTACCGAGGTGATGACAAAGCGCCTGATAAATCATCGCTGTGCCATTTAACTTGCCATCGTAGCTGTAACCGGCGATATGCGGGCTACCGAGCAATACTTTATCGAGCAACTCGAGGGAGATATCCGGTTCGGGTTCCCATACATCCAGCACCACACGTAAATCATTGCGCTCGATCAACACCTCAAACAACGCCTGGTTATTAATAACCGGCCCACGGCCACAATTAATTAATACAGCTCCATTTTTCAATTGTTGTAGTTCTTTATGCCCCAATAGATGAAAACTGGGATGGGGGCCGGTCGTTACCAGCGGCGTGTGCATGCTAATCACATCGCAAGCTAATACTTCTTCGAGGCTGACAAGATCGGGATTTTGAGTTGTATTTAAATTGGGATCGTAGCAACGTACATCAACGCCTTGGGCTTTCAGCCGACGATACAGCAATCCACCCACATTACCGCAGCCGATAATGCCGAATTTCACCGGCAGCCAATTGATGTCTAGATGGCAAAGCGCCGCATAGACAAACTCGACCACAGAATTGGCGTTACATCCCGGGGCGCTTGACCATCGAATATTATTAGCGTCCAGATAAGTTTGATCTAAATGGTCGACACCGATTGTGCAGGTGCCGACAAACTTAACCTTGCTCCCGGCCAGCAGCGCGGGGTTTACCTTGGTCACGGAGCGGACAATCAGGGCATCGGCATCGCGGACATCTACCGCCGTCATGGTGCGGCCAGGCAAACAAACCACCTCCCCCATATGACCAAAAAATGCGCTCACCAATGGGATGTTTTCATCCGCAACTATTTTCATAACCGCTCGCTTAGTTTGGAAAAATGACACCTATAGATTCAATTTGCGGAAAAACCGACCGCAAGATAAACCTATGGAATAAAAAAAACGCCCATAGCAGTTGTGCTTTGGGGATTTAGCATATACTTTATATAGTGATGGTGACGTTAAACCCATCGCTCGGCGCCTGATTTTTCCATCAGGATCTGCCTCACTTAAGGGGGTGGTATTATGAAGATCTCGGACACTGGCCACAACATGGATAATGTGGTTGATCTCTTCACCAGGAAAACTTATTCAGCCCTTCACGATGAGCGTTTTATCCGTCTAGCCCCGGAATTGGACGGACTGGAAATGCTCTACTCCAACGATACCAGCTCCGAAAAACTCTACAGCCTTAAAATCCTCTGCTGGGGATTACGCGCTAACGGCGAAGTTGTCGGCTTAGTGCCATGGCTTAATGACATAGTCCCCTGCCCCGACCTGTGTGATCCGTTAAACGGTCACTGGGAAGGTTATTATGATCCGGGTATTGATGAGTTGTTCTTCGAAGCTCCTATGCACAAGATCATCGAGCTGGAAACGGCGGCGGAGTATTACGAAATTCAATGCGATAGTGGCGATGATGTCATCCAGGAATTGCCTGATACCATTGGAACACATGCAGTATTGGCGGTGCCTGACAGCAAACGCTTGTCCTTAGTGGAAGTGGTGAGCTGGAGCCTGCATTTTGACGGCAGTGTGTACGCGATGATCAGTGACCCATCCAAAGTTGTCAGCACTCCAGTTTTACCGGGTGATGAGTCTTTGTATGAGGCCCAGGCAAGCGAATCATTCCGCTACTTCTTCCAACATCAAATCGCCAACAAAATCAAAGCCGAAGATCCTGAGGCCATGGCCGCGATTTCAATGCTGGTTGATGGGATGGATTAAAATTTATCCTGCACAACTATTAAGCTAACTAACCATGATAACGCCGCATTTTTGCGGCGTTATTTTTTGTGCGGAATAAAGGCTACAAAAGAACCAATAACTATATAAAAACAGTTAACTTTTTCGAATATAAAAAAAGTAGCGCATATCGGCCTCACGTTGCGAAATCAACTCGTGACCAAGAAACAGGCAGAATTTTGGAATATCCCGCAGGGTTGAGGGATCGGTCGCTATGACTTCAATGATATCTCCAGTGCTCGCCTCACGCATAACTTTATGCAACATCATCACGGGCTCAGGGCACAAAAGCCCTGATGCATCCAAACTTTTATCAATTGTTTCATTCATAGTTTTAAATCGTCTATAAACTTGGCGGCAAATAGCCAAGTGATTGCTATGATTAGCTCAATGGAAAATCATTCAGGAAAAGACTTAACCACCGAGGAATCCCGTTCGATGTCTCGGACAATGACAAACGATTATATGCCCACCGATTTTTTTAGTCGCCAGGCATTGGAGCTGACGTTTCGCTTGCTGCGGAATAATCACCCTTTGCTGGCTCATGCTGTCAAAAATGCTATGGATAGCACTGCACCTATACCTTATGAAGACTTACATTCAACCTTCACCGGTGAAATGTTTTTGAATGTTGAGGTTTTAAACTCACTCAAAGCACACACCATAGGCAAAATTGTGTCTGTTTTGACCGACATCGGTGAACAGGCATTAAAACAACATGACCTCCCACCCAGCCACATGACCTTAATGCGCACCCTGATTGAA
Source organism: Cellvibrio sp. (assembly GCA_035481425.1). Taxonomy (GTDB): domain Bacteria; phylum Pseudomonadota; class Gammaproteobacteria; order Pseudomonadales; family Cellvibrionaceae; genus Cellvibrio. The sequence goes on from DATIGS010000010.1 coordinate 14,858, forward strand.
GACTGGGTACAACTTACTGAATGGGTGTTGGCTCATACTGCCGCCGATCAAAACGATCGCACGGCATATCACTGAAAAACAATCTTGCGCGCTTAAGAAACGCGCAAGTGCCCAGTGACCTCTTCTCTATCGTGATACAGCTGCTTGAACTGAATATCTACATGAAAACCTGCTTTTTCCAATTCTTTGCGGATACGCTCTTCGCATTTTTTCACTTCAAGATAGCGCTGCTTCATCGGCAGTTTTAAATTAAAAATTGCTTCACGACAGTGCTTTTTAGTAAACCATCCGATCACCATGCTCGTTACGCGCGCTGGTTTATCAACGATATCGCATACCAACCATTGCACTGGTTTTTTCGGTTCATATAAAAAACCGTCGGTCAAAATGTGCAGCACCTGCCCGGTCTCCAATAGATTTTTATCCATTGGCCCATTATCAACCGCTTCTACATACATCCCGCGCTGCACTAATTGCCAGGTCCAACCGCCTGGTGCCGCTCCCAAATCAACAGCGCGCATTCCAGAAGCCAAACGGGAATCCCATTCATCTGCCGGGATAAAATGATGCCACGCCTCTTCCAATTTTAAAGTTGCGCGACTAGGTGCTTCTTTGGGTAAACGCAAACGCGCGATCCCCATCGGCCAGGGCGATGAGTTATATATAGGCGCAACACCCAAATATGCTTGGGTGCCAGAGATAAATACCAAATGTAAGCGCATGTGGCTGCTTGGTTGGAATAATTTATTTGCCTTCAAGGCCTTTTCAAACGGTGCTGTAAATTTTTTGCTTAAACCCGAAAGCTCTTTACCCTCATTGGTGTCTACGGTTTCAATCACCAATTCTTTCGTGCGGGGTAAGGCCTCAGCAGCGGCAAGTAAAGGGGTTACGCGATCAGTAATTGGTAGGTCGTCAACCAAACCTGCACTCACAAACCACTGACGGGCAAAAATCAGGCGGGTAAACCGCAACTGCTTGACGATCAATTCAGCACCATTAGGTTCATGGGTAATAAATACCACATAACCGCTAGCATCTTTCGTCTTGCTATAACCATAAATGCCCAACTCACCGGCCAGGTCAGTAATTTCTGCAGCGCATTCTTTTTCGAATCCGGCACGACAATGTAAAAATAAATGATTCACTATTTTCTCGTTTTGCTTAAAAAATTTTAAAATGACCGAGCGTTATTGCTCCAATAGTTCCGCATCGCGGCGCGACAAAATACTTACCGACTCTGTAGCACTATCAAACACGATAACAATATCGCGGCGTTTTAATTGCTGTTTGATTTGGTCAACTTTAGTGTTGAGCGATATTTCTTCAAATCCGTAATCGGTTCCTTCGCGCGTAATAAATTCCTCTATTAATCCTTGCAACGCATCGCTTGATAATTGCTCATAAGGAATAATCATTTCAATACTTCTCTCTGCTTCTAATTCCAGTGACCTAAGGGTGACTTGTTCGACATCGATAAGCGGAGTAATCTTCGCTTAACAATTATCTCGAACAATAAGGAATTACCATGAATACACAATTGGTTTTAACTGTTCTCTGTGATGATCGCCCCGGTGTGGTTGAGCAACTTGCGCAAGCAATTAGCGATCACCATGGTAACTGGCTGGAAAGCCGTATGGCTCAACTCGCCGGAAAATTTGCTGGAATCCTTCAGGTCGCGGTGGCTGATATCCACCAAAACGAATTGCGTGCTGCCTTGAACGCATTGACTGACAAAGGGTTTAAGATCGTCATTGAAGACGCGGTAACTGCCACCAAACCGGACTGCCGGGAATTTAGCTTTAGTGTGGTAGGCAATGATAGGCCCGGCATTGTGCGGGAAATCGCCCAAGCCTTCGCCGGCCGCCATATTAACATGGGTGAGCTGGAAACGGCTTGTTCCAGCATGCCCTGGTCTGGAGAGCCACTATTCGAAGCCACAGGCATTATTGAAGTACCTAAATCGGTCGATATGAACGAGCTTTATGACTATCTGGATAAGATTGCCGATGAACTGGCAGTGGATATCCGCCTTGAGTCATCCACTGAACGCAATAATTGATCCCCTCCGACAATGAAAAAGAGCCACAATGGTAGCTCTTTTTCACGCTTTAAGAAGACGAGACTTAATGCTTCCGGCGCTTCAGTTCCTCATCAAACTTTTCCAGCTCAATATTAATTGCCGTCGTTGAAATATTAACTTCGTAAAATGAAAACAATAGGGACAACACCAGTAGCAACAAACTCGCCGCAAACAAGTACATACCTGCATCATAAAATCCAAGCAACAACGAAAACATCGACAATGTGCAAAACACGAATGATAAAACCCCAAAGGCTTGCATAAGCCGTATCACAGTCATACGTTTGCGCAGGTTTTCAATTTGGCGAACCACTATGTCACGGCTATGCGCATTCTCCAGACT
>DATIGS010000011.1:0-11371 GCA_035481425.1 Cellvibrio sp.
CACAAAATAAAAGTGCCCGCAGAGCGGGCACTGGACAAACTTAACGGCGCAGACCTAATTTTTGAATCAGAGCAACGTAACGAGAAGAGTCCTTACCTTTCAGGTAGTCCAACAATTTACGACGGGAGTTAACCATACGGATCAAACCGCGACGTGAATGGTGGTCTGCCTTGTGGTCAGCGAAGTGACCTTGCAGCTTGTTGATGTTTACAGTCAACAGAGCTACTTGAACTTCTGGTGAACCAGTGTCACCTTCAGCTTGTTGGTACTCTTTAACGATTGCAGCTTTTTCAGAAGCACTCAGTGCCATGATGTTTTCCTCAATTTAATATGCGATTCAATTACAGCCCGCCCGTGCATATTTACAGGTGGGTTGTTGCGGTGATTATCCAGTCATCCGGAGGATAACGGATGTCATCCGCGGCTTTTTACCCAAACAAGCGAGGCTTGCGGGTAAATTCGGGAGGCCTAACGCTCACATCTAATTTTAGTTAGGTGAGCGATTTGCCAAAATTCGTTTAGGGGCAACACTACCTTCATCGGTGATACTGCCCAAACCGAGAAACTCGCGGGGCGACTGCTCGGTTTCTGCACAAAAGACGCGCACAATAGCACCTTGCTCGCCAAATCGATAGACCTTGGAGACCATCACCGGATTCCCCAAGCGGAAGTAATAGGCACTATTGGCAGGCAATTCCACCGCTGGCAGGCTGGCGACAGGTGCATCGGTATTGAGCAAATAGCTATCCAGTGCCGCATAGGCTGCCGCATCGCCCTCACTCGCCTGCACTTCGGAAAAACGTGCCTCCAGCTCTTCCAGCGTCACGCATTGCGTCTCGCTAAACAGGCCCGCCAGGGAGCGATGCAGGGTCTTAACATGCCCACCACAACCCAAAGCCTCACCTAGATCCACTGCGATCGAGCGGATATAAGTGCCTTTAGTGCAGCGAATATCCAGCTCCACCTCAGCCTCATCACCCGCACGGAAGGCGAGAATATCAATGCTGTGGATGGTCACCGGGCGCGGCGCACGTTCCACCTCAACACCCTGGCGCGCCATCTTGTAGAGCGGCTGGCCATTGAGTTTAAGCGCGGAATACATGGGTGGTACTTGTAGGATATCGCCAAGCAACGGCTTGAGCGCTGCTTCTACTTGCGCAAGGGTGATACCGGCAGTGGATTTTTGCTCGATAATTTCACCGTCGGCATCGCAAGTATCGGTAGTCGCACCCAGGCGAATACAAGTGCGATAGCCTTTATCGGCATCCAACAAGAACTGCGAGAACTTGGTCGCCTCGCCAAAACACAGCGGCAATACGCCGGTCGCCAATGGATCAAGCGCGCCTGTATGCCCGGCTTTTTCCACAAAAAATAACCTTTTGGCGCGCTGCAGCGCTTGGTTGGAAGTCATGCCTGCAGGTTTGTGCAACAACAATACACCGTCGACCGGACGGCCTTTTCTACGCGCCATCAGTGCTGCTCACCCTTGGAATCATCTTCTGCGGGTTCGTCATCGTGCTGATGCAAACTGTCTTCTTTTAGCGCACGGTCAATCAGCGACGACAATGCCTGGCCTTTGACCGAGGTTTTATCATAGATAAATTGCAGTTTGGGCACAGTGCGCATGCTTAATTCTTTAGCCAAAAACGTGCGCAGGAAACCGCTCGCCTTATTCAGGATTGCCGCAGCGGCAAGGCTTTCGGTCTCATCGTCAACACCGACAAAGGTCACAAAGACCTTGGCGTAGGCCATATCGCGGGTGACGGTGACTTCGTTGATATTGACCAACCCAATGCGGGGGTCGCGAATTTCACTGGGGATCACCTGCCCCAGCAGACGCTGGATAGCATCGGAGACACGGTCTGAACGGGTAAATTCTCTTGGCATGCGCCATTAACCTCTGGTTTGCCCCTGAATCGGGGCAGACAAAAATAACAAAGCCCCACCCCCATGACAGGGGTGGGGCGCAGGTGTTGCGATCAGCTTAAAGCTGGCGCGCGACCTCTTTCACTTCGTAGACTTCGATTTGATCGCCGACTTTAACGTCGTAGTTCTTCACACCGATACCACACTCGAAACCGTTGCGAACTTCGCTGACGTCATCTTTGAAACGACGCAGGGATTCAAGCTCACCGGTGAAGATCACCACGTTATCGCGCAGTACACGGATCGGCTTGTTACGCGAAACTGTACCTTCAACCACCATACAACCAGCAACCTGGCCGAACTTCGGCGAATTAAACACTTCACGCACATTGGCGATACCCACGATAGTCTCAACGCGCTCTGGATCGAGCATACCGCTGAGCGCCGCTTTCACTTCGTCCAGCAACTGGTAAATGATGCTGTAGTAGCGAATATCCACGCCTTCGGTTTCCGCCAGGCGACGGGTAGCACTATCAGCACGCACGTTGAAGCCAACAATGATCGCTCCGGACGTAATTGCCAGATTCACATCGTTTTCAGTAATGCCACCGATACCGGAAGAGATGATATTCACTTGAACTTCATCGTTGCCTATATCGTTGAGCGAAGCCATGATCGCTTCGAGCGAGCCGCGTACGTCCGCTTTCACCACCACAGTCAGGGTTTTCTTCTGACCAGCTTCCATATTGGAGAACATGTTCTCCAGCTTGGATGCCTGGAAGCGCGCCAATTTCTCTTTGCGCTCTTTTTCAGCGCGGAATTGCGCAACTTCGCGAGCTTTACGCTCGTCAGTCAACACCACAAAGTCATCACCAGCACTTGGCGGAGTATCCAGACCCAGAATTTCAATTGGTGTTGATGGACCCGCTTCCGCTACTTGTTGACCGCGCTCGTTGCTCATCGCGCGCACACGGCCGTAGCTTTGGCCGGCAAGGATCAAGTCGCCTTGCTTCAAAGTACCTTGTTGTACCAGCATGGTAGCAACAGTACCGCGGCCTTTATCAACACGCGATTCAATCACCACACCTTTTGCCGCAGCACCAGGTACAGCGGTCAGTTCAAGCACTTCAGCTTGCAGGGAAATAGCTTCAAGCAAGTCATCAATGCCTTGGCCAGTATGGGCAGATACCTGGATAAATTGGGTATCACCACCATAGGCCTCAGGAATTACACCTTTGGCAACCAATTCATTGGTTACACGATCCGGATCGGCTGAGTGCTTATCGCACTTGTTAATCGCCACAACGATAGGCACATCTGCCGCACGCGCGTGCAGGATTGCCTCTTCGGTTTGCGGCATTACGCCGTCGTCCGCCGCAACCACCAGGATTACTACGTCAGTCGCCTTGGCACCGCGAGCACGCATTGCAGTAAATGCGGCGTGACCGGGAGTATCGAGGAAAGTAATTTCACCACGTGACGTGGATACACGGTAAGCACCTATGTGCTGGGTAATCCCACCCGCTTCACCCGCCGCCACTTTGGCTTCGCGGATATAGTCGAGCAGCGAGGTTTTACCATGGTCAACGTGACCCATTACGGTTACCACTGGTGCACGGGTGCTGTGCTCACCTTCGGTTTCCAGCGATTTTTCCAGCGCATGTTCGATATCGTTTTCACTAACCAGAACAGCCTGATGCCCCATCTCCTCAACCAGCAACACAGCGGTGTCCTGATCGATTGATTCGTTCATCGATGCCATCACGCCCATTTTCATCAAGCGTTTGATCACTTCACCTACCTTAACGGTGAGGCGTTGCGCCAACTCGGAAACAGCGATGGTTTCGGGAATATTAACTTCGTGAACAATCTTGGTAGTCGGCTTTTTGAACGCATGTTTGTTGTGCTTTTTGTGACTTGCACGCAAGTGGCTGCGACGCGCTAATACATCGCTGTCTTCACCGTCTTCGGCAACAAAATCCAACAGTTCCAATTTAGGATTCTTTTTGGATGGGGCACCTTTCTTAACCGCTTTACCTGCACCGCGCTTGTTGCGATCCAGATCTTCTGCATCATCATCGTCACGTCTGTGGCTTTTCTTGTGACCATGACCGTGCTTGGTATCTTCTTTGTCAGCTGGCGGGGCAATAACTGCAACCGCTGGCTTGCCTTTAGCCGGGCCGCGCGCATCCGGGCGAGCAGTTTTCGCTGGCGCTTGACCAGCTGGTTTATCTGCAGGCTTTTCAGCGCGCGCTGCCGAAGCACGCTTGGCTTCTTCGGCAGCACGTTTTGCATCTTCACGCGCTTTAGCTTCGGCAACGCGAGCAGCTTCTTCTGCCTGACGGCGCTCAATCGCTGCACGACGCTTCTCTTCAATACCATCGGTGAAGGAAATGCGGTGCGACGGAGCTTCGGCTGCTGATGGCTCAGCTGCCGGAGCTTCAGCAACAGCTTCTTCTGCGACTACTGGTTTCTCAACTTCTGGCGCCGCTTCGACCACCGGCTCAGGCGCAGGCGCAACCTCAGCGACTACCGGCTCGGGCGTCACTTCGATTTCTTGTTCGACTTCTGGCTCGTGCTCAGCAGCAACGGATTCGCCCACGTCGTCCTCACGCTTCACGTAGGTGCGCTTTTTACGCACTTCAACATTGACTGTTTTACGTGCATTACCCGTACCGGTTTTAATGGTAGTGGTGGTTTTGCGTTGCAAAGTGATTTTTTTAGGTTCCAGCGCGGCTTCGCCATGACTGCTCTTTAAAAAATTGAGCAAGCGCTGCTTCTCATCGTCAGACACTTTCGCCTCGGCGCTTTTGTGCTGCAAACCCGCTTCGTTCATTTGCTTGAGCAAACGCTCGACTGGTGCACCTATCGATTTGGCGAGTTCGTTAACGGTTACTTCTGCCATTGTTTTTCCTCAGGGATTGTTCGTTGCCTACAGGGTTTCGCTCACTAGAGTGGCTCACACTCAGGCAAACCAGGGCTCGCGCGCTTTCATAATCAGTGCAGCGGCACGAGTCGCATCAACACCTTCAATTTCCAATAATTCATCAATCGATTGTTCTGCCAAATCTTCCATGGTGACAATGCCACGACGTGCAAGATTTGCAGCCAGCGCATCATCCATACCTTCCATCGATAACAAATCTTCTGCCGGTGCCACACCTTCGAGACGTTCTTCTGTTGCCAAGGCTTGGGTTAACAGTGCATCTTTCGCACGCGCACGCAATTCTTCTGCAACATCTTCATCAAAGCCATCAATTGCCAACATTTCTTCCAGCGGAACATAAGCAACTTCTTCAAGCGTGGTGAAACCTTCTTCCACCAATACACCGGCGATGTCTTCATCAACATCCAGCGCGCTCATAAACATTTTGATGTAGCTGCCAGATTCTGCTTCCTGCTTGGATTGCCATTCAGCAATGCTCATCACATTGATATTCCAACCAGTCAGTTCGCAGGCAAGGCGTACGTTCTGACCACCGCGACCAATCGCCATCGCGAGATTTTCCTCGTTCACAGCCAAGTCCATTGAGCCGGCATCTTCATCTACCACAATGGATTCGATTTCTGCCGGAGACATAGCGTTGATAACAAATTGCGCCGGGTTATCATCCCACAACACAATATCAACACGCTCGCCGCCCAATTCGTTGGACACAGCCTGCACACGCGAACCGCGCATACCAACGCAAGCACCAACAGGATCGATACGCCCATCGTTGGTTTTTACCGCGATTTTTGCGCGCAGACCTGGATCACGCGCAGCGCCTTTAATTTCAATAACTTCTTCAGCGATTTCCGGCACTTCAATTTTGAACAGTTCAACTAACACTTGTGGGTTAGAACGGCTCAACAATAATTGCGGACCGCGCGCTTCAGTGCGCACTTCCAACAAGAGTGCGCGAATGCGGTCGCCCATGCGGAAAATTTCACGGCCAATCAATTGATCGCGTGGCAACACGCCTTCAGCGTTATTACCCAAATCAACAATAATACTGTCGCGAGTTACTTTTTTAACAGTACCGCTAATCAGGTCGCCCATGCGATCGCGGTATTCATCAACCATTTGCGCACGCTCAGCCTCACGTACTTTTTGTACGATAACTTGCTTGGCAGTTTGCGCTGCAATACGACCAAACTCAGCGTTCTCGATTTTTTCACGATAGATATCGCCCACTTTAAGCGATGAATCTTTTTCGCGCGCTTCGTCCAAATAAAGCTGGGTGCCCAATTCCGCCATGACGTCATCAGCCACCAACTCCCAGCTGCGGTAGGTTTCGTAATCGCCGGTAGTGCGATTAATATTAACCTCGATTGCGGAATCTTCATCGAAACGTTTTTTCGTGGCGGTAGCGAGCGCAATTTCAATCGCCTGAAAAATTAATTCCTTATCGACGCCCTTCTCATTCGATACCGCATCAGCGACCAGCAAAATTTCTTTGTTCATTGATTTGCCTCTGTTAACTCCTCAAGCTAGTGCGATGCCACACCAGATATTTACGTTTTCCATCCCGCTTGTTACACAACAATTTGCAACAAACGACTCATTAACTACTAATAACAAAATGGGTTGCGCTGTTACTCTTTATCATTGTGCAGATTATGTTGCCGCATCAAATCGTCGTAGCGCGGTTCAACATTCGCCTTATCGATAGTATCGATCGACAATTGCACTTCCTTATTATCTACCTGCAAATACACATCACCGTTTTCTACTTTGGTAATCACACCTTTGAAGCGACGACGACCATCGCGCGCAATGCGCAACCGCACATTAATAGTTTCACCAACATAACGCGCATACTGGGCTTCACTGTAGAGCGGACGATCCATACCAGGCGATGACACTTCAAGCGTGTATTCACCATCGATCGGATCTTCCACATCGAACACAGCGCTCACTTGACGACTGACACGTTCGCAATCATCCAGTGACACACCATTGGGGCCGTCAATAAAAATGCGTACAGTGGTGTAACGCCCTTGAGTCAAATATTCCAACCCCCACAACTCGCAACCTAAAGCAGCGACAACGGGCGAAACCATTTGCTCTAACAATTCTTGCTTGGAAGCCATGCTTTAATCCGCATTCAGATCAGCCCTGCAAAATGCAGGAGCCCAAAAAACAAAAATGGGCACTAGGCCCATTCGAACGATAACTGCTGTCATTACACAGGCCTGTGTAATGGGGGCAAAGCCCGCAAACAACAAATACAAAAAAGCCCCAATAAGGGGCTTCTCGACTTGAATTTGCTTTACGAAAAAGCAAATTCAATACTTCTTGTTCTGGCGAGAGCCGGGAAATCCCTTTATCTCTACCCGTTTCTTGTTAAGAAAATATAACAAGAAGCAAAGAATTTTGGTTGCGGGGGCAGGATTTGAACCTACGACCTTCGGGTTATGAGCCCGACGAGCTACCAAGCTGCTCCACCCCGCGACTGAAACTCACATTTGCTAACTGCTCAAGTGAGGCCGCGAATTATAGGGAGGGAAGTAGTTATGGTCAAGGAAAATAAATACTTAACTACAATAAAAACCGCGACGGCCGCATTCTTGAACAATCCGGTCAATTGCTCGACGAATAATGGCAACACCCAATAAATTAGCTGCCAGATGCGCCCTTCATTTGCGGATTAAACCGTTTTATTTAAAAAGCTGCCTATGTCGGCGCCAGAATTGAATACACCTATTTCGATCAAGCGGCGGTTGATATCAATATTGCGCTTGGTGCTTTCGTTAAACAATTCAGCACGGGCCTGACGCTGGTCCAACAAGCGTTGCTCATCTTCAAAATATGCTTGCTCGGCCTGCAATTGCTGCTCTTCTTCCGCCAGAAGCTGGCGCTTACGCTCAGCCTCTTGCTCGGTTCGCTCATCAGCTTCAGCCGAGCGGCTTTCGGTTGTTTCAGTATCTTCATTTGCCAGTCCGCGCTGCTCTTCAGCCTCGATCGCCTGTTGCTCGCTCAACTCGGCACGCGCCTGCTGCTCCATCTGCGCGGCTTGTGCCGCTACGCTGGCATCCTGTGAAGATGGTTCGACAGGGGCATTGGCGGCGCGGCGTAATTGCTGTGCTTTGCGCAGGGTCGCTTCTGGGTCACCAGGAATGGGGGAAGTGTCTATTTTGACTTCACCACCCACCGCATAGCTCACACCATCCGGGCCGCGCACAAAAGAATAGGTTGGACTGCTGCCATATTGACCCGCAATTGCGGCGTGGGCTTGCTCGTGCGCCCGGACTTCGCGGTCGCGCGATGCGAGCTCCTGAATTTGGTCGCGCTCGGCTTGTTGGCGCTCCTGTTCGGCGCGGCGATCTACAGCTTTTGCCGCTTGATCCCGCGCTCCGCGCTCAAGGCGATCGCGCTCGACTTCGTCATTGGGACGCTCATCGGGAAGGCGACGATTTTGACCTCGACCTGAATCCGCTAATTGTTCCGTAGGGCGAAAGGTAGATGACTTGAGATCGGTAGTTTCCTGGCCAACAGGCGCACGTCCCATAGGCGCAAAGGGCGCTACGGTATTGGCGAAGTTAGACGGGATATTGTTGATCACTCAAACCACCTCACAGAGCTAAAAACCCGACGCTATCAGGCTTTCACATCCAACAGGGTGCCGATAGTTTCATCCGCAGATTTAATCACTTTGGCGGAGCTATCAAAAATCTGACTTTGGATCTTCAGGTTAACTAATGGCTCGGCAATATCATTCGTTTGCGGATTATCGCGCTGGGTGGTACCCGCCTGTGCGATTTGCTGTGCTGATTGCAACATCGAGGACTGGCTTTTTTGCATGCCAATCAGACCCTGGGTGACTACCGAACCTACATCCATCAGCTTGCCCTCGTTAATTCACATCAAAAATCAGATCAAAACGGAGGATAGTAAAAAACACTCCTCCAATATTATTTAATAGTTTACGCGCGAAAACGACCAAAAAACAGGCGATATTGCCGGCGTGATCGCCTCTTTTAAGACGACTTTGATTTAAGAATTGCCGTGATATAACCCACTCTCACAAGCCTTACTGATTACTCGATGTCATCAAGCCAACTCTTTGCTGATATTCCGATATGTGTTTCGCTTGCTCAAACACACTCTGCGCCGTTAACTTCAGACTGCTATTGACCGGTAACCCGGCTGCTTGCAGGGCGCGTCCACTCCAGGTATTGCAGTTACTGAACAGGCTGTAATGTCCGCTCGCCTGATAAAAACTCCCTGCATCAGCCACATAAGCCTGCAGGGGAATCACCCGCTCCGCCTCATCCAACGCAAATGAATTATCCAGATAGCGAATTAATTTGCGCATGCCTTTTTCAGTAATCGCGATAGGGACACGGGTTTCCGGTGGGATAGAGGAAAACGGCGGCTGTGCATAAGCAATAACCTGGAGCGCTGAATGGCTCGATGCAAACAACGCTTTGGTCGCCGAACCTACACTTTTGCTTTTGCCCGTAAAGTAATTGCCGTCGCCCCAACCAATACGGATGTAGCGCTGATTGGCCGCCGCTTCTTGCAAATGCTGGCTGTGCAGGGCAACTGTACTTGCATCGATCAAAATGCTTGTGTGCCATTCGCGAAAAATAAAATAAATCGTGTGCTCGGTATTTGCGACAGGAATTTTTTGTTTGGCGGGCATGGAGCTGCAACCAACCAACCCAAAGAAAATAAAAATCCCGAATAAAATACGCATGGTTAATCGAACAACTGCGCAAGGGCATCAGGGTCCAGCAGTGCCGCAACCGACGCAGGCGTCGCATCATCCAGCCATGGTACGACACCCAAACAAGGGGCCGGTATACGCATTGCGAGACTGTGAATATTTTCGTGCAACACGGGCATATCAGCATCGATACAATTCGCCACCCAGCCAGCCAATTGCAAACCATCGTTGCGAATGGCTTCCGCGGTCAAGAGTGCATGATTGATGCAACCCAGGCGCATCCCCACCACCAAAATCACCGGCAAGCGTAAAATTTTTGCGACATCCGCCAGCGTTTCTTGCGGATTTAATGGCACACGCCAACCACCCGCACCTTCTACCAACGTAAAATCCGCTTGATTCAAACTACCGCGGCAAAATCCGGCAATGCGATCTGCCGATAACACGCGTTTTTCTTGCTGTGCAGCAATATGCGGAGCAATCGCCGCTTCCAATGCAATTGGATTAATTTGCTCATACACCAGCGGCTGGGTGATAACCGACTGCAACAATAGTGCATCAGAATTACGCAGTCCGGCTTCGGTTTTTTGGCTACCCGCAGCAAGCGGTTTTAATGCCGCTGTGGTCAAGCCCTGATTTTTTGCAGCGACGAGCAACCCGGCCGCAACCAGTGTTTTACCGACGTCGGTATCGGTGCCCGCAATAAAAAATGTTTTCTTAGCCATGAGATATCAATGTCGTTAAAGTGGCTTCTGCGCCGTTAGATAAATGACTTCATAAGTAGCAGGCAAGCCCTGCGCTGTGCGAAAATTTTCATAGGCATTTTTGAACGCAAGCAAGCGCGCACGGCCGGTAAGCCCTTCCGGTTGTCCCGCGTTTACATTGTGCGCACCAAGGGATTTCAATTCGCGTGTAAACTCGCTCAACTGCGCATAATGAAGCGTGCGATTTTCTTGCTGCAATTGATGCATTACTAATGATGCCTGATCAACCGCATCAGCCAATTGTTGCGCAGATTGGAATCGATTGACGTGCACATAATTATCCACCTGCTGCCACGCCGCTTTTAATTCATGCAAAGTGCCTGGACCAAGTGTTGCGATATACATTTTTCCGCCAGGTTTTAATACTCGCGCGAGTTCACGCACTAATTGCGGCAGATGGCTACACCACTGGATTGCCAGACTGGAAAAAATAACATCGACACTCTTATCGGCCAGCGGTAAACATTCTGCATCCGCACATAACCAATTAACGCCAGCCTGCTGACCTGCAGCATAATTCAACATGCCTTCGGCAATATCCAAACCCATAATCTGCGACGAGCTATAGCGAGCTGCCAATTGCCGGGTAAAAAAACCGGTACCAGAACCCAAATCCAGCACCGCGGAATGGTTAGATAATTCCGCCGGCATGTACGCAAATAATCGGGAACCTATATCGCGCTGCAACTGCGCAACTGAATCGTAAGTGGATGCAGCGCGACTAAAAGAATGAGCGACTTTCTTTTTATCCAAGCCTGCAGCCTTGTTATCCATGTTTGCATTCTTGTTATCCGTGCTTGCATTTTTGTTATCCAATGTTGCGCTCGCCACATTCTTTTTTAGAAATTGGCCGATGCGCTCCACAACTAATTGCGGCTTACTCCAATGCAATGCGTGCGCTGCATTGTCAAATACCACAACCTCTTGCTGTGAATTGATTTCTGTTAAAACTGCCGCTGCAGCTACAGGTACCAATGCGTCTTTTCCAGCAAACAAATGCAAGCCCGGCTGATGCAATTGCGCCAAGGCAGCCCGGTTATCCAGCACCGACAGCAACTGCAAAGCCTGCAACCAATTTTCAGTCAC
>DATIGS010000012.1:0-1930 GCA_035481425.1 Cellvibrio sp.
GTAGAAGGCCGTGAAAATAAATTGGCGGCGATGGATATTTTTATGGATAAGATCGCCTTGGGCCGCAAGCATGAAGCGCGCGCTGGCAATGACAAGGAATTAGCGGCAACCAGCGTATTGCGTATTTCACTCGCAGAAGCCGCCGCAAAAATTAGTTGTAAAACGGAGCCGGAGGATAAAGAAGAGGATTTGGATTTGCCGGTATGGGCCGGAATTTTACCCTTGCGCACATTACGCACTGAACCTATTCAGGCAAAACACAGCGCAAGTGTTGTGCCCGAATACGTTGCTCGCTGGCAAGACAAGATTTAATTTTTACATCGTTATCAACAGTGCGTTGCATAACGCACTGTTGAAATTTCACTGGAAAAAAACATCAAGCGCGACGTTTGCGCAAATCAATCACCAGTGCAATTAATACATAGGCAACTACTGCAGGGATCAAACCGTACATAACCGCTGTCTGCAGTTGACCCAAGTACCCCAACGACAACGCCATCGCAATTAATATCCACACATAAGCAACATAAAGCACAAGGAACAACACACCTTCAATGCGGCTTAGCACCGAGCCGATAAAAAACAACGGCACGCAGAGCGCGGCTACTGCCAACATCACCGGCATATCGAAACCTGCCAATTGTTCGCCAGCCAATAAAGGCGTTGGCGACACCAAACCCGAAAGGCCCAATACACACAAAATATTAAAAATATTGCTGCCCACAACGTTGCCCACCGCAATATCGCGCTGGCCACGCAATGTAGCCACTACCGATGTCACCACTTCAGGCAATGAAGTCCCTGCTGCAACAATCGTCAAACCAATGACCGCTTCGTTTACACCCCATGCTGTCGCCAGTTCTATCGCACTTTGCACCAACCAGCGGGCACCCATCACCAACAGCACCAAACCCGCAATGACCAACAAAATGTTTTGCCACATGGGCACATTGCCCTTGAGCATCTCCTCTACTTCGCCATCGGAAACATCCACGCCTTTTTGTTTACCTTGATAAAACAAAAACCAGGTGTAGCTAATTAAACCGAGCGCGAGGATTGCCGCTTCAATTTTATTGATACTGCCATCGAGGCACATCCACACAGCGACAATTGATACCCCCACCATAATGGGCACATCCTGGCGGATAAGTTGATGGGAAATAATGAGCGGGGAAATAAGTGCAGCAAGTCCGAGAATAAATAAAATATTGAAAATATTACTGCCAACCACATTCGCGATTGCCAATTCCGCCTGACCTGCATAAGCAGCTTTTACACTCACCGCCAATTCCGGCGCACTGGTTCCAAATGCCACTACTGTCAAACCAATTACCAGTGCGGGAACACCGAAATTGGATGCCAATCGTGCCGCGCCTTTAATTAATAAATCCGCGCCAATCACTAGTAGCACCAAACCAACAATTAACATCAACCAAGTCATGGGTCTCTCCCTTAATAAAATTTCACCAAGCTTATAGGGATCACCTGCAAAATCAAATCGCATTCATAATTCTTTTCAACATAAAAACAAAAACCGGAGCCAACTCGCGTCGGCTCCGGTTTTTGGATGATTACCTGGAGGGAATTAGTTACCCCACAGATCCTTCAACAAGGTAGTTTTACGCGCATCAAAGCCTGTCCAGGTACCCCAAGCAGATTCGTTGCTTACGGGATCATAAGGAGTGGTATACCAACCATGAGTGTCACCTGACTCAGGGTTAATCGACCAGTAACATGCTTGGATGTTTTTCTCTTTCGCATATTTAACAAAGGCTTGTTGCCATTGCTGATCAACATTGGTGGTGATGTGATTCCACTTGCTGCGATCAGAAATACTGCCTTTTTGTGGCCAATCCATGTTGCCGCCGAATTCGCCCACAACCATTGCGAAGCCTTGCGCACGCAGGTAACCGAAGTGCTCATCCCAACC
>DATIGS010000013.1:0-2383 GCA_035481425.1 Cellvibrio sp.
GTGTGGTTTGATCAACCTGCCCGCGATTGGGAAAACGAAGGTTTGCCGATTGGCAATGGCGCTATGGGAGCTGTCATCGCCGGTGGAGTAGAGCGCGACCTTATCCAGTTCAATGAAAAGACGTTGTGGACGGGTGGCCCGGGTGTTGAAGGTTACGATTTTGGTTGGCCCGAACAGCCGCAAACCGCTGCTTTGGCCCAAGCAAGGAAAGCGATTGCTACTGATGGCGCCATGAGCCCGGAAGCCGCCGCCAAATTAATGGGGCGCAAAATTACCGGCTATGGCGATTACCAAACCTTTGGTGATCTGGTGCTTGATTTTGCGGGCGATGACAGCGATGTCAGCAAGCCAATCAGTAATTACAAGCGCGAACTCTCACTTGCTGATGCGCAAGTCACTGTGACCTACACCCAGGCCGGTGTCGAGTACAAGCGCGAATACCTGGCGAGTTATCCCGCTGGTGTGATCGCGATAAAGCTGAGCGCCAGCAAGCCGGGAAAAATTTCGTTTACCGCGGGTGTCACTGCACCGGATAACCGTTCCGCGACCAGCCTGGTCAATCAAGGGCGCATCACCTTTGCCGGAAAATTGCTTAGCAATGGGTTGCAGTTCGAAGCGCAAGTGGAAGTGCTGCCGCAGGGCGGAACGCGTGAATCAATCGGCAATGAAAAAGTTCGCGTCACTAATGCGGATGAAGTAGTGATCCTGTTGTCGGCCGGCACCAATTACGCACAGAAATATCCGCATTACCGCGGGGCGAGTCCGCACGCGTTGGTCCAGCAGCGTATCGATGCTGCTGCAGCAGCCGAAACCTTTGCGACATTGCAAGCAGAGCATCGCCGCGATTACCAGGCGCTGTTTAATCGAGTGAATCTTTCGATCGGGCAAACAGCCCTGGCGTTGCCAACACCGGAACTCTTGGCGCAATACAAAAAAGGTAATGCCGCACTCGATCGCACACTGGAAGCAACCTATTTCCAGTTCGGTCGTTACCTGTTAATCGCCTCATCGCGCCCGGGTTCATTGCCTGCCAATTTGCAGGGCGTATGGAATAACTCCATTACGCCACCCTGGAACGACGACTACCACGTCAACATTAATTTGCAAATGAATTATTGGTTGGCAGAAACCGTTAACTTGCCGGAGTTGATGGCTCCCTATTTCGATTTTGTCGATAGTTTGGTTGAGCCAGGAAAAATCGCCGCGCAGCGAGTGACGGGAGTAGATAAAGGTTGGACGCTATTTTTAAACACCAATATTTGGGGCTTTACCGGCGTTATCGAATGGCCCACCGCATTTTGGCAGCCGGAAGCGTCGGCGTGGTTAGCGCAGCATTATTACGAGCATTATTTATTTTCGGGCGATGAAAAATTTCTGCGCGAGCGCGCCTATCCGCTTATGAAAAGTGCTGCGGAATTTTGGTTGGCGTTTTTAATAAAAGATCCACGCGATGGCAAATTAATTGTATCGCCCAGTTTTTCTCCCGAGCAGGGTTCATTCACCAATGGCGCTGCCATGAGCCAACAAATCGTATTTGATTTACTGCGCAATACCCAGGCAGCTGCAGAGCAATTGGGCGATAAAAAATTTAATGCGCAGGTCGCAAAAAAATTGGCGCAACTCGACAGCGGGATTCGCATTGGCTCCTGGGGACAATTGCAAGAGTGGAAAGAAGATCTGGACGATCCCAAAAATGAGCATCGCCATATTTCGCATTTGTTCGCGTTGCACCCCGGTAACCAAATCAATGTGCATAAAAATCCGGAGCTGCTGAGCGCAGTGCGCACCACGCTCAATGCCCGCGGCGATGGTGGTACCGGTTGGTCGCAAGCATGGAAAGTCAATATGTGGGCGCGCGCGCTCGACGGCAATCGTGCACACAAAGTATTAGGCGAGCAGTTGCAGCGCAGCACGCTAAGTAATTTGTGGGACAACCATCCGCCGTTTCAAATCGACGGCAACTTTGGTGCAACGGCGGGTATTGCCGAAATGCTCGTGCAAAGCCACAACGGCGAATTGGATTTATTGCCAGCACTACCTTCCGCCTGGCCAAGAGGTTCAGTCACCGGGCTGCGCGCACGTGGCGGAATAACATTGGATTTACAGTGGGATAAAGGTCAATTGACCAATGCCCGTATTCATGCCGCGCACAGCGGAAAAATTCAATTACGAACAACAATCTTGTCAGGAAAATATTCGCTGACAACCGCGCAAGGCGGCAGCGCAGTCGCACTCAAGCGCGAAGGAACAAGTGGGAGTTTTACGGCACAAGGAGGAAGCACATATCTCTTATCGAGTAACGGGAGATAGCTTTGATCAACAACGAGGTTACCTAATAATATTAACTGGAGAGCATCATGACAGCTAACACCAAGCACCCTTT
>DATIGS010000014.1:0-36968 GCA_035481425.1 Cellvibrio sp.
TATCCCCAATATGAACCAGGTGGGATTATCGGTGTGGTTCGCCTTGGGCTTGGCTGTTATCGCACTGGTCAGTGTCGAGCAGCTGTATCGCTACGCCGCCGAAAACGACCGCCAAATCAAATTGCTGTCTATGAATCTGGCAGCGATCTTCCTCTACGACATCTATTTATTTACCCACGCGCTGATTTTTAAAGGGCTCGACCCCATGCTCTGGCAGTCGCGCGCTGCGGTCTCCATCGCCACCTGCCTGTTTATGGCGCTGGGCGGGCTGCTGCTACTACAGCGCACAGAGCGTTCTGCCAACTTTAATTTGTCGCGCCCGATTGCCTTTTACACCACCTCACTGGTCGGCGTGGGTGCGCTCATCACCGTACTCTCGCTTGGCGGCTATTACGTGCGCCTGTATGGCGGCAACTGGGGTACGGTGTTTTATAGCCTGTTGCTGGTCGGTGCGGTATTGCTGATCGCGACAGTGTTTATTTCCAGCCGCATCCGCATGCGCTTGTCGGTGCTGATTAATAAACACCTGTTTCGCTATAAATATGATTACCGCAACGAATGGCTGCGCCTGATCAATTATCTCGCCCAACCGGCTGAGGCAAGCGAGGTAAACCAGCGCGCGTTTTTTGCCGTCGCCTCTACCACCAAAGCCCCAAGCGGGGCGATTTGGCTGCGCAAACAAGGCTTTTATGAGCCGGTTTATCGCGCCAATTTGCCCAATTTTGTCGAGCTGCAAGAAGAGCCAGTGGACAGCCCTTTTTGCCGGACATTTATCGAATCCGAATGGGTCTTTCTCCCTGATAGCGGCGACAACGAAGCACTCAGCCAACACAATGAATTACTGCCGCTCTGGACCCACAATATCCCCGATCTCTGGTTGATGTTTCCGTTAATCGTAGGGGAGGAGTTGGTGGGATTTATGGCACTCACCAAACCCGGCGGCGATGAGACCCTCACCTGGGAAGATTTGGATTTGCTCAAGACGATGGGGCGCCAGGTCGCGAGCTATCTCAAACGTCACCAACAGGCAGAGCAACTGGTAGAAAGCCGACAATTCGATACCTACAACAAGTTGGTTGCCTTCATCATCCATGACCTGAATAACCTGATCGCCCAGCAAGCGCTGGTGGTGCGCAACGCCGAAAAACACAAGGACAATCCGGCATTTTTTGAAGATGCGATCAAAACCATCAGCAACTCGGTCGACCGCATGAATAACCTGTTGAAGAAATTGCGCCGCGACGATTCCGATCTGGTGAAACGCCTGTCAATTATGGAAGTGGTGCAACAAGCCATTAACGAATGCCAGCGCAGCAGCCCCGCGCTAACCGCCGATATCCAGCCGAACTACCGCACCATCGATGCCGATCAGGTGCGTCTGGTAATGACCATCACCAACTTCATCAAAAATGCCCAGGAAGCCACGCCAGCCAATGGCAGGGTTCATGTTACACTGCAGATTCACCATAATTCTGCCGCCATTACCATCGAAGATAATGGCTCCGGCATGGATTGGGATTTTATTCACAACCGGTTATTCAAACCTTTTGAAACGACCAAGTCTGGCAAAGGCATGGGAATTGGCGTCTACCTATCGCGTGAATATATCAGCGAGCTGAGCGGCACATTGAATGTCGCGAGCGAGCTGGGCGAAGGCACCACCATTACCATCACCCTGCCACTGAACAAGGATTAGCGCAGCGCATGAGTAGATCAACCACCTCCAAACCTATCCTGCTGATCATTGAAGATGACGCAGGCTTGCAGAGCCAATTGCGCTGGCATTTTGATCAATATGAAACCGTCGTTGCCGATAACCGCCAGGACGCTATTGCCGCCCTGCGCCTGCATGAAGCGGCCGTGATAATCCAGGATTTGGGGCTGCCACCCGATGAAGACGGCGTGGATGAAGGGTTCAAGTGCATCCAGGATATTTTGCGCATATCCCCTAATAGCAAAATCATCGTCATGACCGGCAAAACCGACCATGAAAACGCCCTGCGCGCAGTCGCCATGGGCGCCTACGATTTCTACCAAAAACCGGTTGACCCCAACACCCTTGATTTAATTGTCCAACGCGCCTTCCATATCCACGAGCTCGAAGACTACAACCGCCGCCTGAGCTTGTCGCAGCAAGAACCATTGGAAGGCTTGATTACCAATGACCCGCAGCTGCTAAAAATCTGCCGCCAGTTGGAAAAAATTTCGCCCACTACGGTCACCTGCACATTGCTCGGCGAAAGCGGTACCGGCAAAGAAGTCATGGCGCGCGCCATACACCAATTAAGCCCACGCAAAACGAAGCGTTTTGTCGCAATCAACTGCGCAGCAGTTCCTGAAAACCTGATTGAAAGCGAACTTTTTGGCTATGAAAAAGGAGCCTTTACCGGCGCAAATAAAACCACCATCGGCAAAGTCGAAACCGCCAGCGAAGGCACGCTATTTCTTGATGAAATTGGCGACATGCCACTTAATCTACAAGCAAAACTATTACGCTTTTTGCAGGAGCGAGTAATTGAACGCGTGGGCGGACGCACTGAGATTCCCGTGGACGTGCGCGTGATCTGCGCCACCAACAAAAACCTCGAAGAAATGGTAAAAACCGGCAGCTTTCGCGAGGATCTGTTCTATCGCATTTGCGAGATGACGGTAGTAATTCCTCCGCTGCGAAATCGCTTGGGAGACAAAGTATTATTAGCGCGCCATTTCAAACTCAAATTTGCCAAAGAGCACGGCCAGAATGTCACCGGATTTACTCCCGATGCCATAGCGGCAATCGAAAATTACTCCTGGCCCGGCAACATTCGCGAAATGGAAAATAAAATAAAACGCGCTGTAATCATGGCCGACGGAAAACATGTCACCCGGGAAGATTTAGGTTTGGCAGAAGCGGGAGAACTGTCACTTAATCTGCGTCATGTGCGCCAAGAAGCGGAACGAGGCGCCATTTTGCGCGCGCTCAGCATGACCGATAACAATATTTCCGCAGCTGCAAAATTGCTTGGTGTAACACGGCCGACATTTTATGATTTGATAAAAAAGTATGATATGAGCCAGGAAACCCTAATAAGCGTGGCCGACTCGAATAGTAGCGACTGATAAATTCATGTCGCTTTAGAATAAAAAAAACCAAAAGAAATTATTGATATATCGATAGGCGCCACTTTTTGGCGCCTCATAATAAATTGATATAAAAATCCACATTTCAAAAAAAACTATTCATCACATTTTTTGAATAGCCCATCGCGAAACAAACAAAAATTAATTTCCAGCAACGCAAGTGACGCATAGATGTTAGAAAATAATTGCATAGAACACTTCCATCCAATGGCGTCTCTATTCCCCACTCACTTTTTAAAATTCCCAGGTGTTATAGATGTATCTATGCGCGCAAAAACTATTATATCCAGCGCTTCTAACAGCCTGTTTTTTGCTTTCCGCTTGCGGCGGTTCTGAAGAAAATAAAAATGAGTTGGTGGAAAACACTGCCATAAAAAATGAAAACAGCGCCACTCAAAGTAGCTTCAATAATAACAACCTCGTTGAAACACGGAATACAAGTTCATCAACTCAAGCAGCTCAATCGTCTTCTACCGGCAGCGATGCAATAGCCGCTGCTTCCAGCTCCGCTAACGGCGCTGGAGTTTCCGATACAACCGCCCCAAAAGTAACGCAATTACAATTATTCAAATTGTCCTCAACTAACCTTACGTTGACGTGGGAGGATGCGATAGACAACACCGGCATCAGTCACTATGAAATTCAGCGCAATGGGAATTCAGTCGCAACGCTGGAATTTCCACTTTACAGCTTTACCGATACCAACCTGACTCCAGGTGCAGAGTATTCATACAGCATCAAGGCCTTTGACCTTGCTGGCAATGCATCGGATACATCACAGGCTTTAAATGTACGCACAGTAGCTGCAGCGGTATCCACTCCGCCCGCAACCACCACTACCAACTCAACAACAAATTCAGCAATGCGGACTAGCTCAGCAGCAAGTCTCGCAGCCAGATCCAGCATAGGCACGTCATCGAGTCGCAACGTGGCATCCAGCGTCAGATCAAGTGCGCCTATATCCAGCTCAAGCATCAGCTCAATACGCAGCTCTACTCGCAGCTCCACCTCAAGCGCAATCCAATCCAGCAACAGGTCTTCATCGAGCCGGAGCGCGGTGTCGAGCTCCAAATCCAGCTCAGCCAAATCTTCCAGCTTGCCTAGCAGTTCAGCCTCAAGTAATGCCCGCACATCCATTACATGGAATCACCCAAGCCAACGGGAGGACGGCAGTTTCCTGGAGTTAAATGAAATTGGTGGGTACGAAATCCGCTATCGTAAAACCACAGATACCCAGTACACACGGGTTAAGCTCGACGGCAATCGCACCAACGAATATATCTACACCGGTGATGCTAGCGGGTTGGAATTTGAGATTGCAGTGTTTGATAACAATGGCAACTACAGCCGGTTTATAAAAGTAGCTAAATAGTAATCGATGAGGATCTAGGGATTTCCGGCCTTACGCGCTATCATGGTCCAATTCAGACGCCATTGGACCTAATAAAGCGACCTTTATGGATATAAGCAGGATCTTCACCAGATTACGCATTGCCCTCCCTCTCTTTATTGCAATTCTGGCAGTCGCCTTTCTGTATTCCTCCAGCATTTCCATGCTGTGGAAAAAATGGATTTTGTGGGACCAAGATCTGGCCCATGCGCTACCTACATTGGCACTCATGTTTGTGCTGTTGGCACAGCGTCACTTCACCACCATCGAACTCCCAACAAAAACGCCTTGGTATTCGCTGCAATTGCTCGCCCTTTGTGGTTGTTCCTTGCTCTGGTATCTATTTGAAAGCCTCAGCATTAGCCTGCCAGCCTATCTGCTCATCATCGTTATTTTGTGCCTCTTTATCAGCACCAGCTTATCAGCCAAAACAATGTTGATGACCCTTCCTTATATTGGACTTATTGTCTTCACCATCCCGATTTGGTCGGAGCTTACCAATGCCTTGGTCTCGGCCAGCAGCACTATGGTCGGCTATGCGGTAAAACTCAGCAACCTTACCGCCCTACTTGATGGCAATAGCATTCTTCTCCCCTACGGCACTATTCACATTGCCGACGGCTGCTCAGGCTTGCGCTATTTCACTATTGCCCTGTTGATGGGATACACACTGGTATTAATTAACCAATATTCACCCTTGCGCGCGCTCGCGACTATCGCGATAGCCATCATGTTGGGTTTGGTCGCCAACTGGTTGCGGATTTATTTGTTGGTGTTGATCGGCTATTACACCGAAATGCAAAGCAGTCTGATGGAGGATCACGAAAGCTTTGGCTGGATTATTTTTGCCTGCATTTTAATACCCAGTATTTATTTTTCCCCCGTATCAAAACAGCAAGCACCCTGCATTGAAATACCTCAGCGGCCATCGCTACTACCCGTGCTACCTCTGCTGCTTGGTCCGCTATTGTTATATTTCAGTTCCGTGTCTATGGGCACTCAGCAACCATTGCAACTCTCTCATCTTGATAACGACAAATCACTTAACCAAAATCCAATAGGTGCGCGCCTGTTGGTCGATATACCCAATAGGGAAAGTCGCTTGATAGCGATCAATCAACAACAATTACAGGTTGATTTATTTACCCAAATCCCTAAAGAAAAAAAGGAAGAAATTGTCCCCTACATTGGCAGGATCATTGATAGCTCAATCTGGAGCATGGAGAAGCGTCAAAGACTCAGCATCGCCACAGGCGATAATTTTGACTTGGAAATTTATAAACAAATTGGTGGACAAGCACGTATCCTGATTGCCAAGCAATATATCGTCGGCAGTTACCATACCGATAAATATATCAATGCAAAACTCTTACAATTGCTCGCAAAAGCAACAGGTGATAGTTATTTCGGGTTATTAATTATCCAGACGAATTGTGCCACTGATTGCGCAAATGAAATAACAACTCTTGCGCCCGCGTTAGAAAAAATTTCTACTCTGAAAAAATAATTATTCTAAACATCAGCGCCTAGCAATAGCGTTAATATTTTTTCACTGTGCGCTTGCGTCACGCCCGCATGCACAGGCAAAGTCATAAATCTGTGGGCAAATTGCTGCGCATTAACAATTGGCGCTGGCACATGCACCAATCCATTTACCCCGGCAATTTGATTGATGGGTGCAGCATACATTGCTGTCGCACCCAATCCGAATTGGCGCATACTCCCTAATAATTCATCACGCTTTTTGTTGCTTACGCACAATAACGGATAGCGAAGCAATTGTTTGCTGCGCACCCTTGCGCTCACCGCAAGCTGCTGCAATCCATTCTCGATCGACACATCATCGTAGCGCGAAGGAAGCTTTGATTCACGCGCAACATAGAGCGCAAAATTTTCGTTTACCAGCGACAATCGCCAAGTATCCATCGCCCGGATTTCATCCAGAGCCTGGTATTTTGTTTCGCCCAAATTAAACAGAGGATTACGATTCAATAAAAAATATAACTCTGGGCGTAACAGAGCATTATATGCATGCACTTTTACACTATTAGCGATGCTGTAAGTTTCAGCAACCTGGATTTTATTGGTGACATTTTCCTGAAGTGGAGCAACTGCGCGCAACAATCCGCCGCCCAATAAACTTAAGGGCTTGCCGCGGCCAAATGAAAAAATCATGTAATCCGAACTAGCCGTCAGATCTGATTGTTGTGCAGGAAACCATTGCGCATTATCTTCAATTAATTTTGTCGATAGACCAAGCGAATCAATAAGCTGACGCAATTCGCTTAAACGCTCAGTGATACCCAAAAAATTAACCGCAACTACGGCAATAACATGCTCATCCAAACGAACGGGCAACTGCTCAAGATCATAGGCTGGATCATCTACTCCAATATCAACTGCCACGGGCTCGACGCCAGCATACACGCAAGCAGCGACCAGATCCGGGCAGCAATATCCAGGAATAATAACGCGAGGATTCTGCACCGCGGGGAAATGGCTTTTTGCATCCAATATTGCAAGCGCCAGAGCCGAAGTACCTGAATCCACCCAATATTGGTGCCCGCCCAGAAAACTAACCACGGTATTTTCCGCAGCGGCCAGTAAGGAAATTTTGTGGCCAACCGGAGGTAAATCTCCATGCATATTCATCGTGCCGAAGGTTTCCAGGTTGTCATGCGCTGCCCTGCAATAAATTTAATGGAAGCATCCAGCAAGGCGATATTTACCTGCACAAAAAAGTACACCAGTTTAATAATTGAAATGGATTGCAGATGCGGAAGAAAATGCGCAACAACTGCCACACCATAAAATGCCAGCTGCCCTGAAAATAAAATAAAATAAAATATTCCGTTATCTGCAAGTAACGCATTAAGCAAGAAAAATCCCAGTAAGAACCAAGGCGTCAACCAACGCATTAATTTATGTGAGATAACCTGAAAAGAAAAAAAACCGAACTTACCAAAATTCATTACTTCCGCATGACGCGATAAACCTGTCATACCGCGAATTACCGTTCTGATTTTGCGCTGATATTCTTTTGTGGGATCCTTTAAGTCCTGATAAAAGCCCAACACGTCAGGCGCCGTTACCGCCTTGAGCCCAGCCTTGGCAGTATTTAATGCGGTATTGAAATCGCTAGGCGAATGTATGTCCCATTCGCCACACAAGGATTTACGCACAGCAAAAAAAGAACCACTTAACCCTACCAAGCCCGCCAATTTGGATTCCTGTTGTCGCAACCACATCTCGTATTTTACGTAAGCGCCTTCGCCCGCCACTGTGCCATCCTGGCTGATGAATCTATCTTCACTTGAGACTGCTCCGATTGCAGCATCATTAAAATACACCGCCAACTTCTGTATGCCATCGGTTGGAATTTCCGTCGCGACGTCACTAAACACCAGTATCTCGCCACTCGCTTCTGCGATAGCGCATTGCTGTGCATGCTCTTTTCCCAGACGCGCCGGCGCTCGCACCAAGCGGACATTACGCGCCGTATATTCACTAACTATTGCATCGGTTTTATCTTCCGAACAGTCTGACGCAATAATAATTTCGAAAGCAAAACCCTCGGCGGACAACTGCAAACAGTTTTCGATTTTCGCACGGATGCGATGCTCTTCATTATAAGCCGTCACAATGAGCGAGATACTCGGCGGAACAACATTCGTATCCGCTGTAATAATAGTGTCTTTTTCACCTTTCTTTGCCGAGCACAAACGCAAAATTAATGGATAAATAAAGTAACTATAAATTGCAGCAATACCGCAAAACCAAAACAAAAATGTTAACATTCTGACCTCTTGAACTGTCCCTACCACAGTAAACATCTCGACATTATGCGCGCTACCGTCACCATGCCGAACCCTAACGATAAAGATCCGATTTTAACCTCACCCATCAGGGTTTTGCACATTATATCTGGCGACCTTTGGGCGGGCGCGGAAGTCCAAGCCTATACGCTACTCACATCATTGCCAGCGGAATATGAATTATTGGTAATTTTGATGAATTACGGAGAGCTTGAAACACGCTTGAAAGCGGCAGGCATCAAAACCCAGGTAATTGATGAGCGCAAAACCAACAGCTTAAAAATAATTAGCCAGCTAATAGCGAGCATTCAGGGATTCTCCCCACATATTATTCATACACATCGGCAGAAGGAAAACATTCTCGGCACTATTGCCAACCTGCTCAGCCATTGGCCCAAATCCAAACGTGCACGCTCTCTAAGAACAGTGCATGGAGCGCCTGAACACAAAGCAAAAGGGTTAAAACAACTGTTAATCAAACTTGACCACGCCTGCGGCAACTATGGGCAGGATGCTGTTATCTCGGTATCCGACGATCTCACCCGCAAATTGCAAAGCCAATATCCTGCCCGGCACATTCACACAATTCACAACGGAATCAATGTTGCGCAGCTGAAGGCAGTCAGCCCGGCGGCAGACGTGCGCAGCGATGCAGAGAAGGCTATTCATATCGGAATTATTGGACGATTGGAACCGGTAAAGCGAATAGATTTATTTCTACAAACAGCCGCCTACTTAATTGAGCAAGCGCCAAAATTTAACTTCCGGTTTCATGTGATAGGTGATGGCAAGCTGCGCCAAACATTAGAACAACTTGCCACAAAATTAGGATTAACCAATCATGTGCGCTTTCATGGCCACCGCAACGACTCCCAAGCTGCTATAGCTGCGCTGGATATTGTTGTCATGTGCTCCGATCATGAAGGAACGCCAATGACTGCATTGGAAACCCTTGCGCTCGGCAAGCCACTGATTGCACATAAGGTCGGAGGGTTAGCGGAGGTATTGCAACATCATCCTGAATTACTCGTCAACTTGCATACTCCCGAAGGATATGGCGAATGCATCTTAAACCAACTCAAGACAACTATGCAGTCAAATCTACCTAACTCTTACACCAACACCCACAACGCCAAACTGACCGCCAAGCTATATAACGCGATATGTAACGGATCAGCCATCAAGGAATTAGTTTAACCACCCCGGAAAACGGAAATGACAGCAGTTAAAAACACTCTTCTTATCGCAAATTTCGACTCTGGTGTCGGCTATGCATGGTCACTCATCGAAGATTTTTGGATCGCTATCGACAAAGAAAACAAGAAAATAAATCGCGATTCAATAATCTGTTATCCCAGCATATCTAAAATAGCCCCCAAGATTATTGAAGCAAAAATAACAACATTAATTCACGACTTTAATAATAAGAGCATCAAGCAAATATTGAAAAATGTTCAATTTATTTTGAAAAACAATATAGATACGCTCTATATAACAGACCAAAAAAAAAGAAGTTATAAGTATGCGATTTATCGGCTATTTGGTATTAAAAAAATTATTGTTCATGATCACTCGCCGGGGATACGAAAAAACAAAAACCCCATTATTGCAACATTTAAAAAAGCCGTGGCCAACATAATCCCTGGCATAAACTGCGATGCTGCTTTTGCTGTTAGTCCTTACATTACAAGACGATTGCAAGAAATTGATGCTTTACCTAACAACATTATTTACGACATAACCAATGGCATTAAGATCAGGAAAGCCAGTAAACGCGAGTTGAACACGTCAGAAGTGGTGAAAATTGTTAGCGTTGCAAGGCTAACCCCATACAAAAGCATAGATTTTTCACTGAGAGCTTTAGCAGAGGCAATTCCCAACCTGCAAAACAAAAAAGTGCATTACTATATTATCGGTGACGGACCTGAATTACAGAGCCTTATTGAACTTACCCATACGTTAACACTAACCAATAATGTTACTTTTATGGGAAAGCTCGATCACACTAAGGTTATAGATCAGTTAGAGCAGTGCGACATTGCGATCCACCCATCCAAGGGAGAAGCCATGTCACTCGCCATATTGGAATATATGCAAAGCCAACTTGCACTTTTAACTTCCAATAACCCATCTGTTTGCTCAGCATTTGTAGCTGATATTGAAGGAGTTACCTATGAAGAAGGTAACATCTCAGATGCGGCAGAAAAATTGCAGTTATTGATACAAAATAATCAGCTAAGATTCTGCCTTGGCGCAGCGGCAAGAGAAAAAGTGATAACCCACTTTAGCGACACATTAATGATGGATAAATTTATCGCGGCTTATGTGACGGTAATTTCCGCTTAATTTTTGTAATTAACTTATGATAAGTCCTTAAATTGGAAAGGCCAATAAATACATATTTTAGACCTAGAGAATAATGTTTCTTTTTCAGATAACTAATCCCGAGCCTAAAATACTTAGGATATATATAGTCATTAAACACTGCCTTAGGCATACCATGACGATACAAGTCTCGAACAAATGTCATCGTCTGGAGGACTATACGATTTTTAGTGATGTAATCATCAGACTTGTTAGAACCATGAACCCTCACCGTTGCTGCATTTTGATGTATATAAATAAATGTATATCGCAGAGCCAATTTTAATACGAAATTAAAATCTTCCGATTTTAAGACTCCCGGATCCCAACGATATTGCTGATGTACAAGCGCTTTAACTACAAAAGCCGACGGGTAAAATGCATAGCCGCGAAGTAGCAGCTCAACCAATCTGGGGCCAGATAACGACCACATATCATCTTCATTGATATTTGAATAGCTAAAAATGTAGGGAAATATGTCTGTATTGGTTGTGCTGTAAGGAACTTCGGTCGCGCGAATATCATGCTTTGCAAAGTCATGAAAAATGAGTCCCGCATCAGGAAATTTCTCTATACTGCGTGCAATTAAAGCGAGCTTATCTTCTCTCCACAAATCATCACTATCCAAATAGCAAATGTAGTCACCAGTAGCGGCTTCTACACCAGCATTCCTTGCAGTAGAAACTCCGGAATTTGTTTGCGCAATAAGCGTTATTTTTTGACCAAATTTTTCGGTCAAAACCTGAACCGAATCATCGCTGGAACCGTCATCGACGACAATAATTTGATGCGCAGGATATGTTTGACGCAAAACTGATTCAACTGCATCGCATGCCATATCCTGCCGATTGTAGTTGGGTATCACCACAGAAAATTTTACCAAAATATTCGAGCTCAAATTAATCTCCTGATTTTTCTTTTAATAAAAATGTAAAAATTAAGCCCTTCCTCATTAACACCCACGCAACCAGCGCCATTATTAGGCCCATTAACGTTAAAGCTACGAGTCGCACATACATTTGATCAATCCTTTCTAGCAACCAATATAGTAAAAACGTAAGCAGACTGTAAAACAGCAATAACCCAGCTACTTTTAGCTGGTTTATACCAAGTGAAAATATTCTTTCGGAATAAAATGCATTAACCGAATAACTTATTAAAGCCGTAACAGCAAGGGCAACTGCCGGGCCGATATCCCCCAGCAACCAGGTGAACCCAAACAAGCATATGGTAATAATTACAGCCGAAAATAATTTCATATTAAATATGTAATGATTTTTATCTTTCACCATGTAAGAAAAACTCATGTACATTGCCATACACGAAAAAACATTTGCGGCTACTAACATTGGGATAAATTCAGCTGAATCGTGAAAGCTGCTTTCCGTCAACAGCACTATAACTGCTTCGGCTCCAACCACAATAAATAATGAAGTAATTGCAAGACCTGCAATAACGAAGTAATAAATATGCGAAAATACCTCCGCCCCCTTATTCGAATCCAATATTTTGAATCGTTCTGTCTGCCAGTACTGGAAAAAAGGCGTCCAAAATAGAACCATTACAAGACCAGAAAAACGCGATGCCAATGCATAAAAACCCAAAACCTCCAAGTTAATCTGTCTACTAATAAAAATCATATGGACAGACCCAACATAGAGACTAATCAATGATGTATACCAAAGCGGGGCGCAAAACTTTAACATCACCTTCAAAGCGTCCTTATCCATAGCGACACCATCATTCATTTCCTTGTAAGCGATATACTGGAGCGCGATAGTTAGCAGTATGGAAGCAAGGAGATTGCTCAACAATAGACCTACAACGCCATAGTTGAGCACGACAATCAAAAGTATATTTAAGGCTAACTGGAGCGCTAGTTTTATTAAGGCCAACTTCATGTAAAGGGAAGGATTATCTTTTAGTCGTAGAAATAACAGACCATAAGTTTCAAGACCATTAAAAACAATCATGAATCCGCCTATAACGACGGCCACACCATAAATATCTGTTTCAAACATAAGCGTTGAAATATTGCCACGCAGCAGAATGACGAGGAGAAGCGCAACCAAGCTCAATAATGTGGAGGCGATTACTGCGGTGATATAAAGCTGGGGCAATGTATATGAATAATTCTTATCATGTAAATATTTGGGTATTGCCTGCCCCAAACGCGCCCCAAATACAATTTCGCAGAGTGAAACCATAAATACAATTAAACTGGCAACACCATAATCTTGAGGTGTCATATGATGCGTATATATGGGCAACATGACGAAACCAACCAACTGCGCCAACATGCCAGAAAGCCCATATGCACCCGACTTTCCCAACATTGATACCAACAAGCTATTTTTCTTCATACCCGAAATACCCATCCTTACAGGTCATTCTTCTACTTTCGAAACAATTTTCACAGAACAACAAGACTTAATAATCAGCCCCCATAGTAAATTCACATTACTTTGAGCCAATTTTCAATACACGCCAGTGTACTGACAAGCGCCAACAAAGTCGCCTATAATATAGCCAACACTAACATGCCCCTTTCACTAGGGTTACATTCACAAAACTCCATATCGTCACTCGAATAAGCAATTATGCCCTCCACTATTTTTCTTCGATTCAACACTCGTCATGACAACATTGGTGATCAGTTAATTTTTTTCTATCTTTACGAAGAACTTAGAAAATACGGCGATGTTCACATTGTAACAAGTTGCCCAAAATTTATGAATTTGCGAATCTTGCGTGCACGTGAGTCGCTATTCATTGCTCTCAAGGATCACCTGCTAAAACGAAATGGAATTTTTTTTGTGGAGCCCCCAGGCGCTCGCTTTATCGCAAAAACACCGCACATTCGGCCGGTTCGAAAAACCAATGCGATTAATTATTTTTGGAAGTTACTCAATACAAATTTTTTGTTATTCGGAGTCTCATTTGATCCAAAAATGGATTTGCATGAATGTCGTAACTATTCCTTTTTGGGGGTTCGTGATCACCTGTCTTTACAAGCAACCAAATCGCAACACTTGTCGCAAGCAGAGTATTGTCCCGACATGGCATTTCTCATGCCCCAAAACGCAAAACAATTCTCTATTGGCCAAACCGCACTAGTAAGTTTTCGCAGGGAAACACCGGACGTTGGAGAACACCATTTTGCCGATGCGCTGGAAAAATCCCTGCCAGCCGTATTTGAAGCCATTGCACCGGTAGTATCTGATTTCAAAATATATCATCAAGTTATTGAGGACCTAGAGTTTAATTCAGAAATAGCGCATAGCTACGCCGGGGCTTATCCAGTTAACTTTATGAAAGAACTTCCCACTGTGCATGACCTTTCTACCCTTTCGCTTAACTGTTCTGTAGCCATTAGCAATCGCCTTCATGTGTTATTGCCCGCTATCGCAGCGGGAGCGCTTCCAATCGCACTGATTTCATCAAAGCACTACAAAATTAAATCGATATTTGAAACTCTCGGTATGGGTGACTGCCTCGTTTATATTGACGAAGAACATCAAAAATCAGTCAGTGACCAAATTCATTCCATCATTAAGAGTGCGGCTTTCATTGTTCAACGAAATAATGAGATATTTGCCACGCAGAGCCAGCTAGTACGAAAGATTATTAGAGGTCGCTTTGACCTCGGCAAAAGCAAATAAAGGTAGGTTTCTTATTCAAATATATTAAGACAGACACCCAATCTATATGACGCATGTAACATCCAGATAAGATATTTTATTTTACCCCCGCAATGAGCTCGACAATGAACTAGACTGGTTGATGAAGATCATTTAGCTGGGGTATTACCTTTATGTTTAACTTCACTCAAACCTTAACCGCGCTCCTTCTAGTTGGTGCCTGCACAGCCTCTCATGCAGCCGAATACTGGATTTCAAAAAAAGGGAGCGATGCCAATAATTGCTCCTCTGCTTCATTATCCTGCCTGTCGATTCAAAAGGGATTAAACATATTAAAACCTGGTGACATATTGAATATCGATGAAGGAACTTATATTGAAGATTCGACCAACAGTACCTTAACAAGCAAATGCGGACTACTCGATGCCAATTATGGCAGCCTCTGCATTAAGTCATCCGGAACAGCTGAAAATCCAATTACCATTCGCGCCCTTCCAGGCAAGGAAGGAAAAGTCATTATTGATAGTGAAGGGAAACGTGCAGGCATTATCATTAGTAAACATGACTACATACACATTCAAAATTTGATACTTAGAAATAGCTGGACCGGCGGTATTGCGACCCCAGGTGGACCAGCAAGCACGACCGCAGCACCCAGCGATGACATCTTAAGCATCGGTTGTGAAATTGTTGGCAACACTATTGAGAATACGAGAGGAGCTTGGGGGGTAAATACATCTGCAATATATATGTGGAGCACTAAAAATTGGATTGTAAGAGATAACATAATAAAAACTGTCAAAAGCGATCCGACATGGGAAGTTAACGGAATTCAAACTTATGGCACCATCAATGCCATAATTGAGCACAATGATATCCTTGATGTTGACGTAGGTATTAATTGGAAAGATCACTACATAATGAGCGGTAGCTATCAGGAGTCAACGATAAAATATAACTTCTTGAGCGTCGCCAAAACAGGTATACGAATCAGTATAAGAGCGGACAAATCGAACCCAGCGGGTGACAATCAAATAGAAAACAACATTATTGAATTAATTAATGAGGCTTCGGTCGGAATTGCAGCATATCTTGCTGGAGCCAATGGAATGAGTCGCGAGCTAACGGTAAAAAATAACTTGTTTATAGGCAGAAACCTAAAGCATGTCGCCATTAACGCAGATGCGTTGAAATCTTTAAGAGTTATTGGCAACATTTTTTCCAATATGGAGACAGCCGTATCATTAAGACTTCAAGATACCTCCCGCCCCGCACGCCTCACCGAGTCTAACTTTAATGTGTTCGATATGGCATTTCAGATCCTGCACGATAGATATGACCCCAGCGGCGATTCGGAAACCTATAAACAGTTGGGACAATGGCAGCAAGTCAAACCATCAGCGGATGCAACATTGCTGTCCTTGGCTATTGATAATCCCGATGGATCCAGCATTCAATATGATAGCAGCCGTATTCGCACCACACTGATAGCCGAAGATGATTTTAGAAGTCAAATGCCTCCGCCTATCACCAACACGAAAGGAGAACACTATCAACCAGGCCCCTATCAAAATACAAATGACATCGTAGGCGCACGTAAAAATATTATCTCTGCACCGTTAGCACCAGAAAAACCTAAAAGTCAGCAATTATAACTTGGCTAGCAACAAAACAACCTAAAAGTCAGCAATTATAACTTGGCTAGCAACAAAACAACCTCTGCAATTGATGCTTGATATAGCCTCTGAACTATGTCAAGCATCAAAAATCTCATTAGTATCTTTTCCATAGATAAGTTAAGAAAGCTGCATCCATCCTGTCAAACATCCAACGAACCCATGGAAATTTTCTCGAAACATATAAATTTGTCGGACTATTTAACACATCCGCGTCCTTTTTCATTTGTTCATAACGAGTGCCGTATCTATGTCCACTTGGTCCAGCATAATGAATAAAGTAGCTACGAAATCTTATTTTAGTATTTTTAATTACTCGGGTGTGATTAAACTTGTAACCAAAGTCAATCATTCTAAAACTTAATCTATTAACTAAATAATTAAGAATTGGCTGATCTGACATGATGTGATCATGGTTATCTGTATCATTAACCCACTCCTCCAAAATTTTAGCGTCGGGATTAAACATTTCTCGATGCGAAACGTCAAAAACCATAACTCCCGAATTAAAATAAGGATTAAGCCAGTCAACTTTTCCTAATTTATTTTGAGTTACGTCTCGATGAACCTTAGACATCGAATAAGCTTCTTCGGATGCCGCACCAAAAATTCCGATAGGGCATATATCAAAAACTGAAGGCGCATCAGGCGCAATTAATATATCCGTGTCCACAAATACTATTTGGTCATAACTCCCATCTAAAAGCTCCCAAACTTGTAGCTTTTCATATGTAAGTAATTTGAATTTATCTGCGTATTTTGGTTTATCTATAACAATAAAATCAGCGCCGCATTTTTGTGCATACGCACTCAAGCTTGGGTGAGTAACCTCTCCTAATTTTTTATAAGAGTCGCCAATCGCAAGGGTTACTAGTGCTCGCTTTGAATTTTTCATATTTGTACTCAAATATTAAAATTACACCAATATGGGTAAAAAAATGCCCATCACAAGACTATCCTAAAATCGCCCGAACAGCCTTTATTTAGCGGTAATCTCTAACAATGATTTAATCCTCTGCACATTATCCGATTGCTTTTTTACAACTAAAGAAATCACATCAAAAACCTGCTCATTGAGACTGTGAATATTGTTATTAATAAATAGTAATTTTTCTCTAATGTCTTCGACTGTGTTATTGGTATATGTCAATCCACATCCAAAATATTCGGTTGTTGCCTTATTTCCAGATAACAATAACATTCTCTCCACTGCCAAAGCCTCATAAGCTCCGCACACCATACAATTTTCCCTTGTCGTTAAATCAATAACAAAATAAGCGCTTTCTAATAAAGCCCAATAGCGCATTTCATCAACAAAACCTAGAAATACTATTCCATGCTGATTATAAAACTTTTGTGAAGACGTGAGCCTATCGAATCTTGGCCGGCCGGTCATCAATAATGAAACACCTTCATTGTGTAAATCAGAAGTTATAAACGCGCTTAGAACCTCATTGATAGGTTCATCATTCGCCCAACTAGTTACAAAAACTATATCTTTAGTTTTTTGTAAATGCCCTCCCTCGAATGGCCCAACATCCGGCAGAGGGTCTGGAAATGAAATCGCTATACCACCCATTTTCGCGACAATATGCTCTAAAGATGAATTTGTCACGATAACGAGAGAACAATGGCGAGCAATAAATTTGCTTAAAAAATACAATCGGCTTGATTCATCCAATGCACAATTATGGTAATCACCTACAAGCTTAACGTGACGAAAAAAAAATCCGTATAAAGTACAAACCAAGCCCAACACTACAGACGGATTCTGAAAATAAATTATTTCCGGCTTCCTTTTTATTAAAAACGACAGTGTTTTAAGTGATAATACAATGTATCTGAGCAAACCTTTTTTATATGCATACTCTATGTATTCTGCATGCATGGCTTTCGCCATAGATCTATTTCTTGTTTGCCTCTCCCATGTAATCCACACATGCTTAACATTAAACATAACAAACTCTCAGCATTTATAAACATCGACATACCTGACAACACCCACATCGCTATCTAACGGCGGATTATTCCATCTAACTCTTTTTGCAAGGAATATTTCAGTGCGAAAGAGAATGCCAGCATAAAATAAATATAAGGATATAGTGATACAGACATAAAAAATGCACCAATTAAAAACACTATATTTGCAATATTAAAACCAAAAGCAGTATTAGCCCAAACATTCAATTCCGGCCGCCCCAGTTTTTCTACCAATCGCCTGGAAGCCCTATTTAAACTAAACACATAAAAATACATCCATAAATAAATCGCCAATCCAATCAAACCATTCTCGCTCGATACTTCTATAAGAGTGTTATGAGCAACCTCTCGCTTGTTGGCAATACGTCGCAAATCATCGGGTGCGTAAGGCGCATAGTAGTTATGAAAATATTCGGGAAACGCACGAAATCCAATACCCAAAAATGGATACTCTTTTACCATATCTACACCACTGGACCAGTACATCAGGCGCGCGCGCGATGTTGTATCGTCACCAGAACTTGAAAAACGCTCCTTCTGCTTATCCGGTAAAGCCATATATCCCAGCCAAGCGATCAGCGCGCCGTAACATAAATATTTAAGACTAAGCCGTCCCTTAATCAAAAAATAGAGCACGGTTCCAATAACCAGTGCCAATTGCGAGCCTCGTGAACTTGCAGCAATTACGGTCATTAAAGCGGTAATAGGGAGCAAGTAATACATTTTTCTAGCTTGTTTATTTTCACAAATAAAAGCAAAACTCATTACCGCCAACATTGCCATGATTAATGACAGCTCACCTGAGTTATTAAAATAGCCAGATGGTCCTGAAATTCCGTAATCCCGAAAACCAAACCCCCGACTTATCCACTCACGTGCTCCATAAAATGAAATCTTAAATAATGCGATAAAAAAAATAATCAGCATTAATCGAAACTTCGTTAGATTATTAACGCAGGATGTTATGAAGGCCATTTCCATAAGCCAGATCAAGACAATATCCCATTCGCCCCGGAAAGAAACCTCAGGGTAAACAGAAAAATAGGCCGATGCCAAGCAAACCAAGAAGTAAATAAAAACAAGCACATGAGCGAAACCAATTTTAAATGTGCTTTTAACTATGGCGAAAACTAACCCACACATTATGCATAGCTGGGTCCAAGGTAATATTTTCAGTGACGGGAATATCTCTTGCGGACGAACATAGGAGAATATGAGGTAGGCGGCGACGCAGTAGAAGCCGAAGTCCTGTTCCCGACATTCTTTATAGAAATTTAAAAAATCCGTTTTTAATGTTTTAAACATTGGGCTTGGATCCTTCAATTCGCGTATTTACTAACAGTGCCAGACGCTCGACGGCGGTAATAATAGTGACCACGCTGCGCAATGCAAAATTGTCAGAGGTGGTGTGAGGATCATGCAAATAGGTGCATGGATTATCGAGCAATGCGCCCAGATAAAATATAGGTTGGCCTGGCATGGTCTGCGCAATTACTGCCGCATGAGCAGGTTCAACGCAAACATATAGATCATTTTTTGCTGGTACAAAGTCGGATTTTGCAGTTGTCTTATGCTCAAGAAGATCAATATCAAACAAGGCGGCCATACGCGCAATTCTTGGGTTTGCGGGGCAACCTGATGTGGTGTCTACGCCAAAAGATGCTGCTGGAAACCGTGTATGTTTGCGAAATGCCCATTCCGCCAATGCACTTCTACAAATATTTCCCTTACAGACAAATACAACACGCTCCACATTCGCTGGAAACGACATGTATTTTTTATTCTTCCCCAAGAGATTTAAATTGAAATAGTCGACGATAGATCGAAGGAAACCTCGCCTACCACCGAACTTATCCTTTAAATAAGTTTCAGGCCTATAGAAAGGCGAGCGCAAATTTAAATAATATTCTTTCTGATAAGCAAGCATGGTTGCGTTAAGTGAATACAGGCGCCGCGCACTAAGCGCACCATTGCTTCCGAGTTCTTTTCTCAAGTCCGCAGACACAAGCAATTGCTTAAGATTATCGGCCACGA
The DNA here is from genome assembly GCA_035481425.1 of Cellvibrio sp. Taxonomy (GTDB): domain Bacteria; phylum Pseudomonadota; class Gammaproteobacteria; order Pseudomonadales; family Cellvibrionaceae; genus Cellvibrio. The sequence continues at coordinate 20,021 of DATIGS010000014.1, forward strand.
CTTGTGGCTCCATACTTGTGCAGACCAAACCATTTACTGAATGATGAATAATATGCTCAACACCACAAGGTGTGACGACTATTGGCAATCCGCACGACATGGCTTGGGTTAGGGCCAGAGGATGCCCTTCCGATGTCGAGCTTAATAAAAACACATCCAATGAATGCAAATACGAACAGGCGTCGCTGATAAAACCATGCCATACCACGTGTTCGCTTACACCCAATTGGGTTGCCAAGCTTTTGCATTCGGCCGCAAGCGCGTTGGTGTCGTCACCTGCAATATGCAACTCCACATTCCAACCACCTTCACGCAATGCTTTAAGTACCGCTAACGCAAGTGGATAGTTTTTAGCGCGCCGCACATTACCCAAACAACCTATACGAAATGCATTGCTATCGATTGCAGTGTAATTTTTTTTGACGCTAAAAAGATCAGTATCTACGCCATTGGCGATAGTGGTCATTTTTTTTGGATTTAACCAGCGATTGCTATTTAGCATCTGTTTGATTTGATCTGTTACTGCAATAACTTTTTTTGATCCAAGGCGAATGCTTAAAAATTTTAGCGCAGAAAATTTTTCCTTTGCCGAAATATCGACAAAACCATGAAACGTTGAAATTACAGGCGTCAGGGTAAAAAGGCCCGCCAGACTGGCATAAACGTTCGACCCTAATAAATGGGATTGCACTATATCTACTTTTTCACGCATCAAGAGTTGAATTAAAAATTTTAAAAATCCAACGTTCAAAGAGCCTTTGCAATCCCTCACGATTGTTTCAATACCCAAACGCTCAAGCTCGTTCTGCACCCAACCCGGACCGCGAATTAAAGCCAAGGAGCGAAACCCTCTTTTTTTGCTATCCGCTGCAAGCTGCGTAAAAATAGTTTCAGCCCCGCCAGGGCCTGTAGTATCGATAATATGCAGTATGGTTAAAGTCATAAAATTTACATGTTTAATTAAGAAACGCGGGCTTCAACATTGCCCGCATTCTATCACCAACCGGCTGAATGCTTGTGGATTTATTCGCCAATCCGTATCATTCGAGAATTGCGATTTGAGCGCACGGATACGATACATTTTTTAGTTTATTGACCGGAATCAGCTGCTAATGACTCACCTTATCCTTGTTTTGGATGCCGCACAACGCAGCGCCTTAGCAGTCACTCGCTCACTTGGGAAAATAGAAGGGATAACCGTTGTGACAGCAGAAGCCAGCAGCAACGCTCTTGCAGGAACCTCATGCTTTTCCAACGAATTTATTCAGTGCCCCAGCTCAACTAACACGCCTCAAGACTTTATCGCCTGGTTGCAAACACTCTGTAGTACACGACAATTCTCGCTGATCATTCCCGTGACGGAAATTACCAGCCAATTATTGCTAATGCATCAAGCACAACTACCGCAGGTGATCCTACCCTTCGCCAGTTACAATACGGTGATGTCGCTTGCGGATAAACACCAATTACTGCTGCAAGCGCAACAATCCGGTGTGCCTGTACCGGCCTTTACGCACCATACATCCGCCGCAACACTTCAATCTGATTCGATTACTTATCCCTGCGTAATTAAACCTTGCAAGTCGCGTATCTATACACCTGAAGGCTGGATCTCCACCAGCGTTAAATTGGTTAGTGATCGCGCTGAACTGGACAAGGTTTTACATAGGGAGACTTATTTGCAACATTCCCCATTTATGGTGCAAGAATTTATTCCAGGCACAGGTGCGGGACTGTTTTGTTTGTATCATCACGGAAAAGCAATTGCTTTTTTTGCCCATCGTCGTCTGCGCGAAAAACCCCCTCAAGGCGGGGTTAGCGTGCTAAGCGAGAGCATTGAGGTCGACAAAACCTTGCAGCACTATGCACAACAACTGTTAGATCATGTTGGCTGGCACGGCGTCGCAATGGTCGAGTTCCGGGTCACACCCGATGGCAAACCTTATTTAATGGAAGTGAACACCCGGTTTTGGGGTTCATTACAGCTGGCGATAGATTCGGGAGTCGATTTTCCCCGCTGGCTCGTTGAGTTGGCGCTCGGTAAAACACCTGTCGTGCCCTCTTATTACCGGATAGGGCAACGTCTGCGCTGGCTGCTTGGCGATCTGGACAGCCTCTATCTGTACTTGAAATCCAAACATTCTGCTGCTGAAAAATTCAAACGCGCGATTCAATTCATCACACCAGGTCGTCATACTCGCCATGAAGTCAATCGCTTTGGCGATTGGAAGCCCGCCTGGTTTGAGTGCAAACTTTACCTTTCGCAACTACTGAAACGCGGTCATTAAGTGATGGTCAGCCCCCATGAAAGCACACCTTAAAAATTTGGCCATAAGCGCCGCCAACCAATTGGGTGCACATCGACATCATTTCCGCGGTGAGAGCAAACTCTGGATCCTGATGTATCACCGCATTCTACCTGCCGATGATCTCCGCTATCCGCTGGAAGAGCCCGGCATGATTGTAGAACCGGATACATTTAGCATGCATTTGCGCGAGGCGAAAAAACATTTTGACCTGCTGGATTTCAGCGAATGGCTAAACCTCAAAAACGCCGGCGAGAAATTACCTAAGCGAGCCTGCGTCATCACCTTTGATGACGGCTGGTATGATAATGTTGAGTTTGCGCTCCCTATCATCAAACAAGAACAAGTGCCCATCACGCTCTTCACTGTGGTGGAAAAAATCGGCACAGATTTTCAATTTTGGCCAAACTTAATCAGCGCGCTACTCGCTAGCCATGCTGTACCCGCGATGCAGTCGCACCCATTATTTGCCCAGGCTTTGGCACAAGTGCCTGACACCAACGATACTAATAATCGTGAATACATGGCAGCCGTTATTCACAAATTAAAACAATCCAGCGATGGTGCCATCTTTGACGCGCTGGATACAATTAACTGGCGGTCGCATCTGGCATTTGAGCTGCCCCGTGGCTTGATGGACTGGGACGATGTACGCACTATGCAGTCATCAGGCTTGGTAAGCATCGGCTCACATACCTGCAACCACAAACGCTTGAATGCGTCGCTTACCGCTAAGGATTTACACCACGAAGTGGTGGAGAGCAAACAACTGTTGGCAACCAAGGTAGACAAGTCAGTGGATATTTTTTGCTTCCCCAATGGCGATTACAATCCAGCCGCACTTGAGAGTGTAACGGAGACCTATGGCGCAGCAGTAACGACCAAGCGCGGCATAGTGAATGTAACAACTGCCGATTTGCATCAACTAACGCGCATTGGTTTGCACCAACACATTAGCGATACTCCCCGGACCTTTGGCGCACGCCTGTCAGGCTGGATTTAACATGTTGAAAGAATGGTTACTAAAGGCACTTACCGCCACTCCCATCAACCAGCTGATGAGCAGCTTGTTAGGGAATTATGTAACTATTTATATGCTGCATCGCCCGCAATCTCCCAATGGCGCCTACGAGGGAACCAATCCGGAACAGTTGGAGCAGGCAATTATTTATGCAAAAGCAGCCGGCTTTCATTTCGCATCGATTGATGAGCTGGTGACTGACGCGCTCGCCGGGAAAAAACAACAACAGCCCACACTTTGTTTTACGCTGGATGATGGATATCAGGATCAACTGGATCAATTGGTACCGGTATTGATTAAACACGGTTGCAAGCCAACCCTGTTTGTCATTGCCGACATGGTTAACGGCGATGATTGGCCTTGGGACGCAAAGCTCGCACACGCAATCTGGAATACTTCGCTCTCAACATTAGCACTCAATATTGAAGGCATCGAACAAACATTCCCGTTGGATAGCCCGGAACAACGCATCGCGACCAGACGCAAATTAACCGGCTTCGCCAAACGCTTATCAAGCCAAAAATTGGCAGAATTTTTAGCCGTTGCCTTCCCGGCACTGGGAGTCAACTTATCGACCCCACCTACCGGGTATCAACCAGCAACATGGCACAGCCTGCGTGAATCTGAACAGAAAGGTTTAACAATTGGCTCTCACGGCTGTAGCCACAGGGTATTTAGCGCGCTTGGCGATGAACAGATTCAATTTGAACTCAGTAAAGCAAAAGCGCTCTTAACACAACACCTCAGATTCCCTTCCCGTGTATTTTGTTATCCATCCGGCAAAGCGGCTGATTTTTTTGCAAGCCATAGCAAACTCCTGGCTGAGCAAGGCTATATAGGCTCACTGAACTCTATCGCCGGGAACCCCAGCTTCAACAATATCCAAACACAACCTTTTAGCATTCATCGCCATAGTTTTCCAAATAATCTGCACACATTCATTCGCTACTCCTCCTGGCTTGAACACCTGCGCAGCAAATTTTAATACCGGAATACTGCTTCACTTACGGATTAACTATTTATGAGCTCCAATCTGGACGCGCAATTAAAAAAATTAAAAATAGAAAAAGGAATAATTGCCAGCAAATTTAAACATTTGCAAAAGCATACTCCCGAATATGATGCCCAGTTAGTAGCGATGCAGGCGATTTCTGCCCAAATTAATTCGCTGGAATCCGAATTAAAACAGTCTCGCCAATCGGCCACTACAAAAACCACAACAGCGCCAGCACCGGAAACCGAGTTAAAAATCCTATCGCAATCCACAAGCCAAACGGCACCGTTTTTCAATTGGCAAGAAGGGCGGGATTATGATGGTGAAGTTTGTATTCAGCTCACCAACCACCGTGATTTAGCTGAATGGAATCGGTTTGTAAGCGATAACCCGAGCAGCTTGCCAAGCCACAATCCCGCCTGGCTAGATGCAATAGAAAAATGTTTTGGCCATCAGTCATTCATCATTTGCGCACGCTCCCGTACCGGCGAGTTACTTGCCGGCCTGCCCATTACCATTTTGGAATCCACTCTATTCGGCCGCTTTGGCGTTTCTGTTCCCTACCTGAATTATGGTGGCGTAGTTAGTCGACATCCTAATTTGCATCAAAAACTGTTTTCAGAGCTCGATGCACTACGTGAACAATTTAAATTAAAGCACATCGAGATTCGCAGTATTTATGCAGGACTAGGAGAAATAGTTTCTACTAAAAAGGTTGGCATGATTTTAACGCTGCCCAAAAGTGACGAAATCCTGGAAAAGCAGCTAGGCAGTAAGTTACGCGCACAATATAAAAAAGCGGAAGAATTTTCGCCCCAGGTGCGTATTGGCCACATGGAGTTATTGGATGATTTTTACAATGTACTTGCGCAGAATATGCGTGATCTTGGCACACCGATTTATAGCAAGTCCTGGTTTGCAGCTATTTTGCAACATCCCAATATTCAAGCGCACTTAGTGGTGGTTCATCTGCAAAGTAGACCCGTCGCTGCAGGATTTTTAGTTCAACATCGTGAATTAATGGAGATCCCCTGGGCATCCACATTGAAATCCGCGAATAAATACAACATGAACATGTGGATGTATCGAAACATACTGTCCTTTTCGATTGCGCAGGGCTGCAAATATTTTGATTTTGGCCGCTCGACCATGGACGCAGGAACTTACAAGTTTAAAAAACAATGGGGCGCTGAACCTCATCAGCATTATTGGTATTCAGTATTGCCCCAAGGCGCTGCAGCACCAGCACTAAATCCGGACAATCCGAAATTAGAATTGTTGGTAAGCTTATGGAAATGGCTACCTGTTTGGCTAAGCAAAATTATTGGTCCCATCATTATTAAAGGCATACCATGAGTTTTGAGGGATCAAGATTGACTATCAAAAACCTTTAATGCTTCATTGTATCTTTTATACGATAAAGACATTTTAGTAATGGGCTACGGACTAACATTAGGCTGACAAAATTTCCGACATCAGTTGCCAATGATTTTTTGTAATTCGAATTTTTTCCAGTGCCCGCCATAAAGTCATAAAAATACGCATCAGAAGAAAATGCTTTTTCTATTTGCATTCCCAAATGCAATGTTCCCAGGGAAATCCCATCCTTGAACTTTTCAATATACCCTGATTGGATATTGTATATTCTCTGCCGATAATAGAGGTCAAGCACAACTGAAACGGGCTTACCATCACAGTAGATAACCGAAAGGTCAGGAGCACCGCCAGCCAATGAAATGCCCTGCAGGAAATGCGTAATTTGTTGCAAGTTTCGCCCTGCAAAACAGGGCTTTCCCCATCGTTCGACGTGAAAGCGGTTGAGGATATCCATAAATTCATCTACTTGGGGCCACAGATTGACCGAACTAATGTTTCCAAGTTGATAAAGCCGTTTTCGCTTGTTATAGAGTTTCAGTCGCGTATTACTACCGATATTTTTTAAGTAATTATCAAAACTACTACCAATCAATCGCACCGCATAACTGTTGCTGGTATCGCGTATATTAACCATTAGTCCAGCATTTTTTGCGGCACTGGTTAGTTGAAAATATTCATCTGAACTCGCAAGCACATCGGGGATGAAAAACTGATCCCACACGCTGCCCTTTACAGCATTAATGAACTGGTCTGCTGCCAGTCCACTAAGCGTAAAGTATTCACTACGCAAACTACGGCTGTTGACGGTAGAAATCCCCGCAGGAAAAAGCGTAGTAAAACTGAAAAGCGAATATTTTTTTTGCTGGTATGAATACAGACTTTGGCGGGGCGCTTCAGGATCAATAAAAGGGGCTATAGGCATTATTTTTTCGCTATCACCCCATGCACGTTGCCAGGCATTAATCCATTCAAACGTAGAGAATATTCCTGGATTATTCGGCGGAGGGAAAAAATCAGTCATGGCGCTGAATTCACATGGGGGAAAAAATCGCGCGCAATTTTAGTTGCTCGCGATTTTTTTGTAGGATTTATTGACGACCTTTTGCCTCTTTAAGATGATTCAGAATTTCCTGATTTTCGGGATCAAGTTCTGAGGCCTTGGTAAGCAACTCTATACCTTGCTGTAAATTTCCCGATTCAACCAAAATCCATCCATAAGTATCTGCAACTGCTGCAACTTCAGGAGCAACTTCATAGGCTTTCTTTGCGTACTCCAATGCACGGGGATCTTTGCGCTCATAATACATCCACGCGAGATTATTAAGCGCAGCCGGCATAGTCGGATTGCGTTCAACTGTTTTTTCATACCAGCCTATTGCCTGTTCAGCGTCGTTGTTACTCTGCGCCGTCACTGCCATCAATAGTGGAACACGCGGGCTTTGCGGAAGCTTTTCATTCCACTCCTGCAGGAACTGGCCGGCTTTCTCTTTATCACCCGCTTTTTGATAAAGACCATAAATTTGATCGGCAACTAGCTCCATTGGTTTGGCATTCCATGATGCCAAATAAAGTTGGAGCCCTTCTTCGCCTTTACCCTCTGCAAAACGAATCATGCCCTGCAAAAAGGATCTTTCGGCTTCGTTTTCAGGTGTTTTCACAAATTGATCCAAAAGGTTTTGCGCCTCTTGAATATTTTTTGCGGTGATCTCCATTTCAATCATGCTGCCCAGATAATTAGGGTTATCCGGAAATAACTTAACTGCCTGCATTAAGCTTTCACGCGCTTCTGCCAGTTTGTTTTGGCTTCCAAGCTGGATGCCTTGCATACGATAAAGATTGGCTGCAATTTGCTTAATATTGGTTGCGCCATTGCTTCTTTCTAATGCGACCTCTATATGTTTAAGCGCTGCAGGAAGCTGGTTATTACCCACATACATTTGGGCCAGTACTATTGAAGGCTCCCACTTATTAGTTTTTTGTTCCAGTTCCTCTACAAACTTAAACGCTTCCTCTTCGCGCTTAAGTTTACGCATCTGCGCAAACCAACGGGAATAACCCACAACCAAAGCAGGGTCAGCCTCCAATGCCAACTGCCAGGCGGTAATCGCTTTTTGTGGTTGATTCTGCTCTTCATAAATTTGCGCAAGCCCTGCATAAGCAAAATGCTTTTCATAATTCTCCGCGGCAGCAATTGCTTTTTCAAACTCCTGCTCCGCTACCGGGTAATTTTTTTCTTGCAGCTGATACCAGCCGGCAAAAAAATAGCCGCGGGAGTTTTGTGGATTTTTATTTTTAAAAGCCGCAATTTCTTCTTCAAGTTTTTCTGTTTGCTTGTCATTTAACAACGTCTTGAAATAAGACTGCTGGATAAGAAAATCGTCCGGCTGCTCTTGATATGCCTTTTGCAATTGAGCGACGGCCTGTTCGGTTTGTTCTAAAAGTAAATGCCTTTTAGCCAACGCAATACGAATGCGCTGTTGCTTTGGCTCAAGTGCGAGGCTTTTTTCCAGAGTGGTGGCACCTTCTGCACTGGTAGGATCGCGATCAAGCAGAGCCAAGCCATAAGTGGCAAGCACGATATAATTGTTAGGCTGACTTTCCGCCGCTTTTTTTAGAAGATCGATAGCTTCTTCAATTTGGTTGTTGCGAAATTTAACCAGCGCTGCAGCCTGTAAGATTGATGGCGTGGCGGTTTCAGGATCGATAAACTCATCAAACAAATCACCGGCTTGTTTATCTGAGCCCTGTTGATATTCAACCAAACCTAAAAGTGTTGCCGTGTTTTTATCGTTAGGGTACTGCTCCCTTAATTCACGCAATATAGATTCTGCTTCTACAAATTTTCCTTGTTGGTAATACTCCATAGCTTCATTGAAGCGCTGTTGTGCGAGACTTCCTTCAGGATTAGCGTCAGCCAGGAGTTTTTGATAGGTATAAGCCTCACTGGTACGCCCTTGTTGAATTAAGGTGTCTGTTAACAGGCTGATGATTTTGCCTTTTCGATAACTGATGATATCTGTCTTTTTTAATAAACCCAGAGCTTTGGTGAGATGCTGCTCAGCGCCGTCCAAATTACGCAAGAAGATATTGACGTTAGCCATCAGGACTAATCCGTCGAGATTTTCTGGATCAGCAGTTAACAATTCAGTTAACGTTGTTTGTGCTCGTTCAATTTCGCCTTTGGAAATTAAGTAGCTCGCTTCAACATATTTTATATCTGCCTCTTTCCCGCCCGATGATTTTAATTCCGCCAATGCCTTTTCATAACCATCGTTATTACCCATGCTGATATTTGCCATAGCGACCAACCAAGCCTGTCGCTGTTTATCATCCAGATTATCGGCAGCCGCAGGATAGGTGTTTACGGTATTAATAGCAGTGAGGTATTTTTTATTGAGGTAATAAGAATTGGCCAGCTCAGTTGCTACTTTTGGATTTTTGTCTACCACCTGCTCCAACAGATTTTGGACAGCGGCGTAGGAGCCAATTTCATTGTAAATGCGCGCCAATGCGATATAGCCATCTGGTGATTCAGGCGTTAATTGCACAACATTTTTTGCTTCGATAATCGCTGCGCGATACTGTCCCTGCTCTTGATAAACCCTGGCCGAACTTATGTGGCGCTTCGCCTGCTCCTGATTTTCTTCTTGCTTGTCACTGCAAGCGACAAACAAAACGCAGCAAGCGGTCAAAATTAGTATTGCGATATTTTTCATGTTTTATCACCCGTTTTCCCTTTAGCCCACAGCAATTAACTTGCTGCCAGTTAATCAGTTAACCTGTTCAATTAAAAAAAGTAACCCAAGCCTGCACCATAAATATTTTCGTCATAACTGCTATTTTCTGTATCGGAATCACGGTCTTCGCGACGCGCAAATACATCAATATCAACGCCATTTACAAAGCGATAGGAATATTTAAGGGAGAAATAATTAACCACATAGTCCGCCATTACCCCTGTGCCCTCAAAATCGTACTTGGATCTATTAGCCGAAAATTCAACGCGAGCCGATTTGGACAAAGAATAGATAAAGGCACTGCGTGCATACACATTGCGCGAAGCCTCATCTGACATTAAATAGTCATCATCTTCCAAGCCTCCACCGATTGAAAATGAACAGCGCTCACAGATAGCGCTGGTCGTCCAATTCAAATCGGCTTTTTGACGATCGAGCAGATCCAGTTCCTGCGACAATCCATCACCAGCCGGGATTTCCGAGGGATCATAGGTATTCCCATCACCAAACGAGGTATCCGTTATTTGCTGGCTAAATGACAGGCTATAACTATTGTAGCCCGAGATATATCCTAATTCAGCCCTATAGGCTGGCTCCCCCTGCTCTTCGCCAACCTCGGGAGAGGTTTCGTTGTAACCGACTTCAATACGATAATTCAGCTTACGCAATTGCACCGCATAACTCAGCATCGCATTCGTCAGGGCGTAATCTGATTCCGGTTGCTGATCAAATTTTATTTCGCTCTTTTGCGCGGTAAGTTGTACAACATCGGTAACGGATAAAGGATGTATCCATCCAAGGCTGGCACCGTTACGTTTGGAATCTTGGGAATCATTTTCTTTAAAGCTTACTTGCGAAAAATCACCGCGTACAAATAATGTATCCGCATCAAAAAGCCGCAACCGGGCAATGGGCGCCGCAGAAATAATTTCGCGCTCGTCCATATTTTCAAGCAGGTCAATTGCATCCGGGGTCTGCAATAACATTCGCGACGAGTGATGCAACTCCAAGCCAAATGGATCCCGCTCCTTGCCAAAAATTAAAGCAGTGCTGCCATCAACGTACTCGTCATCACTTTGGGTTTTTTTTGCAAATTTTTGTGCGTACAACTGATAGTCAGCATCAAGGTCAATTAACCAGTTGTCGTAGTTTGCGGTCAGGTTTAGCTGATAGACATCCTGCCGCTCCTCGATGGGATCTTGTGCGGTCTTGGTACTGTTATCAGATATCAAACTATTGCCCGATATGGCGCCCCCGAATATATCGGCAGCCTGTGCCTGATGGCACATCAACATCACAATAGCTAATGGAAGTGCACGCCCGGGAATTGCTTTTATTATGCCCATGACTCACCTCGCACTTAGTTATTGAATACCACACCGGCAAACTTTTCTTTACCCACCGCGTCTACTGCCGATAGGACCTCGTCGGTAACCACTTGACCAAAAGGCACAACTAATAATGCATGATCACAATAACGGGAAAGAATACGCGCCTCAGTGGATAATTGGATTGGAGGGGCATCCAGCACAATAAATCTGTCCGGATAGCGCGATTTAATTTCAGCAACCAATACTTCCATGCGCTTGGAGTTAAAAAATTCCGCGGCTGAATCACTTGATCCACCCGAAGGAATAACGCGCAAACGTTCTATACCAGTTGGATAAATAATATTTTTGAGCGGCACAGTGTAATCTGTCAGATAGTTAAACAATCCTGAACCTACTGTAGCTGCCACATACTTTTCCTCTACGGCTGCTGAATAGGGATTGCAGTCAACATAGAGTGCTGTTTTATGCTGATCCAGGGCAAACGTTGCCGCCAGATTAAAACTAAAGTAACTAGAAGAAACCCCGGCCGCGACTGATGAAACCAATACCACCATGTTGTCGGTGCGATGGCGCTGCAACAACCTGATGCGCACTTCGCGAAATGCATTTAATACTTCGCGCTGGCGCATACCGGTGAATACGACTTTTTTCTCGTAAAGCTCCTCTTGCGACCAGAGCAAAGGCACATCCATATTTTTAATTTTTTCACGCTTACGATGTTCCAACACCGCGTCCTTAACCAGTTGATCGCTATCTTCTACAAGCGCATCAACATCCTCCATCAACTGGCTTAAGTTTTTTTCTTTTTGCTTATCCATCACCGTGCCCCGATTCTTAAGTTGTTTAGCCTCTGGTCATTTGCCAATAAATCGCAATCGCCAGGTAACAAATCATTCCAAGTGCGGCTACTGAAAAAATCAGCAGTGCATCCTTTCTTAGCAACCGCTCGCCAATTGGCGAGTTGTAGTGCGGGATAACACCAATAACTTCGATATCAGATGGCAATTGCTTTTGCAAAATACGCGCAGAACGCAAATGAGGATCTACCATCACAAACAATAGGATCAGACAAATCGGCGCCAACAACCCCAGGAAGGGGCCGACCACAGCAAAATGAATAAAGTGCAAACCCGAGGGCTTCAGCGGGAAACTCGCTGGCTCCTGAATCCGGTAGGACACGCCTTGGCCTTCAATATCCAGAGTCATGGACACTCTTGCAGTTTCCTTGCGCTGTAACATCTCCTCATACACTTTTTTGGTTACATCATAATCGCGGGTCAACTCTGACAAATCTGCCTGATTAGCGGCGATGCGCTGCTGACGGGCAAACTCTTCCTCCTGTAATGCCAGCAATGACTCCATGCGTCTTTTTTGCGCACGCAGATCAACTTCGGCATCCGCCAGTTGCTTACGCAGCTCTTCGTAGAGCGGGTTTTCTACTTTGTCGGAGGTGCCGTAAACATCCCCGGCCGATTTGATTTTGTTAATCGCCAAGTCAAGCTCTGCCAGTTGTGTACGCAGCGAGACCACATCAGGATAGTTCTCCTGATAGCTGAGCAACATTTGTTCCAGTTGGGCATTCAGTGTTTGGCGACGCTGACGCATTTCATCAACCTGACCTTTAACTTGCAGGTATTGCCCCTCGGAGTTCAATTGCTGTTGGATGGAATTGATTCTGGACTGGGCTTCCTCAATACCGATCTTAAGCGTTTCCACTTCCTGCCGCAGTTGGGCAATTCGTGCACTGACCGCATCCTCACTGCCATCGGTATTTTTTGATTTGAATTCTTTCAGCTTTTCTTCTGCAGCTTCCAATTGTTTTTTATAGGTTTGCACCTGGGCATCAATGAAGTTATAGGCACCCACGCTTTCATCGCGCTTACGCTTGGCGGTATCTTCAATAAAGACGTTGACCACTGCATTGAGGACTTCGAAGGACTTGTCTGGATTATTAGCGGTGTAGCTAATCTGCACATAATTTTCATTGCGTTCACGCGCAACCACTACTCCATCGCGCAACTTTTTCACCAATGTATCTTGCTGATCAACCGAAGCGGAGCGATCAAGCAACCCGGCCTGCTTGGCAGTTTCAAGCATAATCCTGCGGGTATAAATGACTTCACTGGCCTGCTCGGAGCGATCGATTTTGGTGATCTCGGCGCGCCCCTTGAGTAGCGGTTCAATGATGTTGGTTACATCAGCAAACAGCACAACCTTGGTGGTGTAATTTTTCGGCCACACCAATCCGATTGCCAATAGCAGAAAGGAGACTACGAGGAATAACAATACACACCAAAATCGTAAACGAATGAGTTCAGCGCGCAATGCCGCCAGTAAATCTTTTAGATATGCTTTATCCATGAGTTATCTCAATTCGTGAGCCAGAGGTTTTCCAATTGGCATCGTTAAAAGTTGCGCTCCGGAACGGTTACTATATCCGAGGGCTGCAAGGTATAGTTGGTTTCAACATTGCCCTTCTCGATCAGATCACCCAATTTTATTGGGTAGACTTTCAATTCGTTATTTACAGTCCGGTATAACTTGGCCTTGTTAGACGATGCAAAAGGATTGGGTCCGCCTGCCAATAACACCAAATCCAGCACGGTCATACCTTCACGGTAGGGAATCGATTGCGGATTGGTAACTGCGCCGGTAATTCGCACGCGACGCTGGAAATCAGAACTGCTTGGGTTTACAACGATTACGGTAACTTGCGGACTTTTAATATAAGTCGTGAGGCTTTTGGTAATGTTTTGCGAAAGCTGCTCAGTGGTTAAATCAGCAGCCATTACATCACCAATCAGCGGCATGGATATTTTGCCATCGGGACGCACCGGAACATTAATTGACATTTCCGGGTTGCGCCACACATTCACCGAGAGCGCATCACCTACACCGATACGATATTCAGCAAGCACAGAGGCATCGGCACTTTCAGGAATTTGCACAGTTTTACTACTGCTACTACAGGCCACTAAAATAATCGCGGCCAACACAACACCTATAGCTGCCAACATATTTTTCATAGAGCATCCCTCGAAAGTTAATCTGACTCGACCGGTCTTACTATCCAGATACACACCATACACGCACTGCTGCCTGGCGTTAATGCACACCCTTACCTAACAATACAATCTCCACAGTTTGGATCATGATCAGCATATCCATAAAAAAGCTATGGTTTTTGGTGTAGTACAAATCGTATTGCAATTTGTTTTTGGCATCTTCAACCGAAGCACCATAAGGATATTTTAATTGCGCCCAGCCCATCAAACCCGGCTTGACCTTGTGGCGCATCTCATAAAAAGGAATCTGTTGAGCGAGATCAACTACAAATTCCGGACGTTCCGGACGCGGCCCAACAAAACTCATATGACCGGCGAATACATTGTATAACTGCGGCAATTCATCCAGACGGGTATTGCGGATAAATGCCCCGACGCGAGTTACACGAGCATCGTTTTTCTTGGCCCAGACCGCGCCATTTTTTTCCGCGTCCTGACGCATGCTGCGAAACTTATAAATGCGGAAGTGACGACCATTCAATCCAACACGAATCTGGTGATAAAGCACCGCGCCCGGGCTTTCCAGTTTCACCGCAATGGCAGTCAGCAACATAAATGGCCAAAGGAAAAGCAAAAAGATTGAGGCCAATACCAAGTCAAACAAACGCTTGGCCAGCATCCGCCGTTTGGAATATTTAAATCCATCGGAAAATAACATCCACCCGGGCTGCAGCAAGCTGATATCAATTTTTCCCAGCTCGCGCTCACAAAAGCTCAGCGAATCACTGGATGCCACGCCCGCAAGCTTACAATCGAGGAACTGGCTCAGAGGAAATGCGTCACCACTGGTGCGACGACGCTCATCGGGCGAAATGACGATTTCGGAAATCTGGGATTGCTTGACAAACAACAGCCAGTCAGCTGGCTCGGGAATTACCAAAGAGGGATCAACCTGTACCGGTTCATTGGCGCTCGGGATACAGCCAACAATGCGCACTCCCAGCACACTGGCATCCGGGGCCAAATCGGCAAGCAGCTTATTGGCCTTGGCCCCGGCACCATAAATTACCACGCGTCGTTTCAGCTGATCTGTATCAACGATTTTGATAAATATCCAGCGCGATACAGTCACCGCCAGAGTGGATAACAACACACTCCAGAAAATGAAGGTTTGATTAATAAAGGCGCCGGAGAAAAACAAATTGATGCCATATAAAAGCAAACTGCCCAGCAGGAAAAAGCTGACCATTGTGCGCAACACCATGCCGGAGAAACCTTCACGGATCAGCGCGGAATAAACGCCCATTGAAAGCGTGCAGCAACTTAGCACCAGGGAAAGAACAATTGCTGGACCCCACAGATTGCGGGCAGTATCTGGCAACACTTCGGAGTGCTGGACGCCCAACTGCAAAATAAACCAGGCCACACCGGCAATAAGCATAGCGTCCACCACCCCCAAATAGAGGTAGGGCAGATGTATGTAATGCTTATTCAAACGAATATAAGACAAACCCGATTCCTTCAAGTTGACATAACAGAGTGAATGGAAAGCGCCGGATTATAGCAATGTTTGTGACAAGATTTCGATTTATTCCCGCCAGCGATTTGCCTGCGGACAAACATAATCAATTCGTCTTTGAATCGGCCACCGACATTCAAACTTAAAGGGAATATGGTATTTTAGCGATCCGTCCGTGGAATCCCCCGCTAAGGAATAATCATGTTTGCAAGCAACCCCAAGCTTTGCGTGATTGGCTTAGGCTATGTCGGCCTGCCTCTCGCTGTTGAATTCGGCAAAAAAATTACCACTCTCGGTTTCGATATCAACCAGGCACGCGTTGATGCCCTGCGCTCGGGAGTAGACCACACACTGGAACTCACAGCCGAAGAACTACAGGCTACCGAGCAGCTCAGCTTTACCACCAGTGAAGCAGACATTAAAGGTGCGGATATCTATATAGTCACAGTTCCCACGCCCATCAATAATAGTTACCAACCTGACCTGACCCCACTGGAAAAAGCCTCTGCATTGCTTGGCCGTGCAATCAAGAAGAACTCCATCGTTATTTTTGAATCCACCGTGTATCCAGGCTGCACCGAAGAAGTTTGCATACCGATTATCGAGCAAATTTCCGGCCTGCGTTTTAATGAAGATTTTTTTGCCGGATACAGCCCCGAGCGAATTAACCCGGGCGACAAGCAGCGCCGTATCCATAACATCGTCAAAATCACCTCCGGCTCCACGCCCGAGGTGGCCGATTATGTGGATGCGCTCTATCGCAAAATCGTCATTGCTGGCACCCATAAAGCGAGCAGCATAAAAGTGGCGGAAGCCGCGAAGGTGATCGAAAACACCCAGCGCGACCTGAATATCGCGCTGGTAAATGAGTTGGCATTGATTTTTAACCGTTTGGGAATAGATACACTCGAAGTGCTTGAAGCCGCCGGAACCAAATGGAACTTCCTCCCTTTCCGCCCCGGCTTGGTCGGGGGCCATTGTATTAGCGTTGACCCTTACTACCTCACACACAAGGCACAGCAAGTCGGCTACTACCCGGAAGTGATTCTCTCCGGCCGCCGCGTCAACAATCGCATGGGCTCATTTGTGGCGGATTCGGTGATCAAGATGATGACCAAGCGCAAATCCCAGGTGGTGGATGCGAACGTATTGATTATGGGCCTTACCTTTAAGGAAAATTGTCCCGATCTGCGTAACACCGGCGTCATCGACATTATTGAAGAGATGCGCAACTACAATACCAACGTGCAAATCTATGACCCTTGGGCCGATCCCGCCGAAGCCAAGCATGAATATGGGCTGGATCTGATCGATGCACCCGTGCCTGGCAGCTATCAGGCGATCATCCTCTGCGTCGCCCACGATGTGTTCCGCGCGATGGGTGAAACCGGAATACGCGCATTGGGCGCCCCCAATCATGTGCTGTTCGATGTAAAACACCTCTTGCCCAAAAACGCGGTGGATGCGCGCCTCTAATATGAAAGTCTTAGTCACGGGAACAGCAGGATTTATAGGTGCCGCGCTCGCACAACAATTATTGGCGCGCGGCGATGAAGTTATCGGCATAGATAATTGCAACGACTATTACGATGTGGGGCTTAAACAAGCGCGACTGAATCTGCTAACTCCCCAGGCAGGCTTTACCGATTTGCGTATCG
>DATIGS010000015.1:0-8949 GCA_035481425.1 Cellvibrio sp.
AATTAAAAGTGCATCCAGGCTCTGGGCGATAACCAGCACAATGCCGCCCACAGTTCCGTGCACAAACAACATATACAGCCCGGCAATACCGGTAAGCACCACCGACAACAAATAAATACGACCATTCCAGCGATGAAATGCCGGTAAACGGGCGCGCAGTTTTGGAATCAGTTGCAGCGGCCCTGCTACCATAATGACGACAGCTAATAACAAGTGGGCAATTACCGCACTATTGCCAATCATATCGCCCGGCACATAACCATGTGTCAGCTTTGCGTTCCACAAATGTATTTCGCCATTAACAGCCGTTTTGCCATAAAACAGTATTAAATAACTGGCAAATAACCATTGCCCGAAAACCGCAGTCACAAACCAGAAATTGGCAGCAAGTTGCAATGATTTACGGCCTGAAAGCGATTTACTGATTTGTTGATCAAATACCAACTCGCTCATAATCCTCTCCTTAATATTTCCAGCTGTGTGAGTTTGACCAACAGGTTTTATTAAATTTCATAGCGGTTGTTGCGCAGCCAATGCACAGCACCGAGTGCTAACGCCACAATCACTCCGTAGACAAGAACATCAGCGCTATAGCTGAACACAAAGTCCACATAGCCCTTACTGGCCTCGCCGAATGATATTTGGATAGATTCACCAAATCCCTGCAGGTAGGCGTTGACGAGCTCATAAATGTGGATATTGATTCCTAAAAAATGATTGAGGAAACGGTCAAAAACCAACAGGATTAATGGAATAAAACCCGCACCCAGGAATGGAGACTTTTTGGCGTAGGCGGACGCTAGCATCGTCCAGGCAAAAATGGGCAATAGCAGTGGTACTATTCCTGCGCTGCCCAACAGATAATTTCCCAACAGCGGTAGCGCATGTAAGGCTGCGATAAATTGCTCCCAATCACCGAGCCATATACCGACCACCAACAGCAATAGCATACTGGTGATGGCATTCATAAATAGTGTCAGCAGTGGCACACTCGCACTCACCACCAAAAATTTAATTAATACATTACAAAGCTCACTCACTGGCATTGAGCGCCAGAACAAAATGTCGCGGCTTTTGCGGTCGGCAAACAGGCAAGATGCCCCATAAGACAGAGCTAAAAATAAACTGACAACGGTAAAAAACCACCAACCAATAAATTGCTGCAACGCAAGAATGCACGCGAAAAACTCCCGGCTTTCGAAATTGAATTTTAATCCCGTTCCAGTTTCATCCATCATTAAAAATTTCTGAAACCCCGGATCAAGCACACTCATGTCGGTGCCATTGCTTGGCTGAAATGACCCATCGCTGACAACAGCCAATATACAAAAACTGGCGACCAGCAGCGCGCACACCAAGGGTATATAGACAAACAAACCACGATGCTCCCAGTACTCGCGTTGCAACTGCATTACTATTAGCTTTCCCGACATTACACTGCCTCCTTTGCCACGGATTGTGGTTTTATTTTGGCCACAAATAATTCACTCAAGCTGGGCGTGGTGAGCCTTCCCAGTTTTGCCAGCGATGCGCGTTGTTGTTCATTGGGCTCAAACAACATACTAAAGCCACCCAACAAGCGGCGACTGTGGATAGGGTTGTGCGCCAATGCATGCTCTTTGTAATTAGTATCAACCTGCAATTCCACATATCGCGCAGCGACTTGTTCCATGCTGGCGTTCAGCACAATTTGGCCTCGATTAATAAATATCAGATCCGTGAGTATGGTTTCGATTTCTTCTACTTGATGCGTGGTAATCAAAATGGTTTTTTGCTCATCGTAATAGTCATTTAACAGACTTTCGTAAAATTGTTTGCGGTAGATAATATCCAGACCCAGTGTCGGTTCATCCAGCACCAATAGTTGGCTATCAATCGCCATAATCAACGCCAGATGCAATTGCGTTACCATACCTTTGGAAAGTTGCTGCACCTTATCGCCTAGCTGGATATTCGTATTCGCTAAAAATGCCATGCACTGGGCGCGGCTAAAACGCGGATGCACAGCTTCGGTGTAAGCAATTAATTCGCGCACTTTTATCCAACGTGGCAAGGTCGCGGTATCCGCAATAAACGATACTTGCTCCAATAATTTCACTCTCTCACGCTGCGGGTTCATGCCCAGCACGCTCAATTCACCATCGACCGGCGCCAACCCCAAGATGCCTTTTAACAAACTGGTTTTGCCTGCGCCGTTGGGGCCAATCAAGCCAACAATTTTTCCCGATTCAATACGCAGATCGATATTGTCCAGCGCGATTTTTTTGCCGTAACGTTTGCTCAGGGCGCGCGCACTGATCACTTCACTCATTATTATTCTCCTTGCGCTGATTGCAGCGCTGCAATTAGCTCTTTTTTAGTAACGCCCAACTGGTGCATGCGCGCCAGGAGCGCCGGCACCTCGGTGGAAATAAATTTTTCCTTTTCCAGGCTATGCAATTTTTGCCGTGCATCGGCCAATACATACATTCCCATACCGCGCCGCGCTTCTACCAACCCCATATCCACCAACTCCTGATACGCCTTACTGACTGTAATGTGATTAATTTGATAATCACTCGCGACCTGCCGCACCGAAGGCAAGGCCTCACCTTCCTTAAATGCGCCCGACAAAATCAGTGCGACAATTTTTTCGCGCAACTGTCGGTAAATAGGTTGATCATCATTCCAATTCATTTAAATATTCATCTCTCTTTGTTGCTTGCGCTTTGTTGCTTTCAAAAACCCATAACCACTAAACAAAAATAAAAGGTGCATAAAATCATCCAAATTCTTGCTTCAGCTATTGATCTCTCACCGCGACTTGTTAGTTCATTTTTTCAAGGGGGCTTTTGCTTAATCCTTTTACCAATAACCAGCAGCCAAAGACCAATTCAAACAGGGCGCCGGGATACATAAGCAGTTTCATTTGTTCGGGAGGGTTGGACACCACTATTTTGGTTAACCCGAAGATAATCATGGACCCATAAGTAAACAATCCCCAGAATATGAGCCACTTGGGGAAGTATTTTGATACATAAAATAAATATAAAAAAATGAGTGCCCCGATTCCCATTAACACAAAAAGAATGTTCCACATTGCACTGCCAAGCCTCATAAACATCACGGCGAGTGCACGCAACTGGTCAGTATCAAATGCCGGCCAGGCGGCATCGGCCTTTAACAATATTAACGGCATTAAAACAACCATTCCCGCTACACATCCCAATAGCCCCTCACCAAACCTGAAAAGAAAGGCGAGCAATGCGATTTCTTTATTCACAACCCTCGCTACTAAATAGGATGCCCAGGATGCCGCAATAACCACGCAATACATTATTAGATCCATGGCTTGGGCTATTCTGAATCGTTCAACCGTATCGATAAAAGTTTCAACGTTATAAATACCGGGCTTCAAAAAGAAGGTATTCACCAATCCAATGAAGGTGTATGTCAAATAAGCCAAACCTAGATACATGACATAGGTTTTGAGATTTTTATTTAAATCATCCATTTTGAATTTTCCTGATTACGTTCTTATTAGGTAATTCCGCGAGAAAACATAGCGCCATGGGATAACAAGTGGAGTTAACACTACGCCCATGCTGCAAGCGAAAAAAACGCCAGTGGCGTATTCATCCAAACCCGTAGTCAGCCACAACGGCAATGCGAACATCAGTATCCACAGGGTTTTCCAGATCAACTCGAAGAACAAAATCGGCAACATCAGTAGTGGATAGCGCAGCCCGACCAGCGCCAGCAGGGAGAACGAGCCCAGAATGGATTGGATCACCGAGTGAGGATCAGCAACTCGCGTTTCCGGTGCCACTATCGACGGCCAGATAGTTAGCCCAAGACCCACCGCGATAAGCAGGTACATGGCGCGCAATAAATGCAGCCGCCATTGAGCAATTTCGACTTGTGCGTTATTCATCAGCAGTAACTCCCTCACAAAGATATAGTGCTATATATAACTATAACAGTATATCAATAAGAGACAAGCCTCAGCCGGGCAAATATTTCATGACCTGTCGGATAAACGCTTGGGGTGGGGCAATCAGGTGAGACGGGGGGATAAAAGAAAATGGACAAAAGAATCAATGCATTGATAACGCAGCATAGGTGCTGGCGAAAACAGAAAGCGTTGCTGCGCCATGCCGATAAGGCGATGTACGCAGCAAATCCGTTCGCTTTAATTGCAACGATTAATCGTCACGGCCGCTCACATTGCTCGCGCCGCTGGAATCGCTTTTCACTTTGGGATTGCCGTAATAATCAACACGCGAAGCACCGCTGGCGTTGGCTTCCAGCAATTCTGTAACCCTCGCCTCTGCATGCGAGGCACCACTGGCTCCCAGATAGGCGCGCTTGGTGGTCAGTGGGCGGGCCTGGAAATTGCTCGCGCCGCTGGCCTGCGCATGCAATTCTTGCGTATTGCTTTCGGCTTGGACTTCCAATTTCGATGCTCCCGAAAGATCGAACTTCTGCTCCTGGCTATTCACACTATTGATGCGCACATTCGCTGCACCCGATAAATCCATTTTTAAAAACTTGGCATTGAGCGCGGCAAAATTAATATTGCCGGCACCGCTGACATTGGCATGGAATTTTTCCCCCTGGAAATCGCCAAGCGTTGCGCGTGCACCGCCGGATATTTCCAGATAGGTCAATTGTTTTACATGCAAGACCACACGCACCGGATCATTGCCATGGCCAAACCAATTGAAAAAACCGCCTTCGTTTTTCACCCAGACACTGACGCGATCGCCACTTTGATCCACCTTCACGCGCGGCATTACCTCTGCTTCAGCTTCAACGCGCAAATATTCACTGCCATCCTGGCTGATTTCTACCGAGATATTGCCGCCGGAGGAAAACTCGGAAAAATCTTTTACCGGATAAGTTTTGGCGATGGTTTCCGCCAATGCAAAAGGCGCTAATAAACACACACTTAAAACACCGAAACCCGCGAAAAAATGGCTGCGTATAATTTTCATTTTTGGATACCTGTTAATTGGTTTGCTCACAACTGGTTTACTTCTTTGCAGCATGCGCATTCACATTGCGGGCCTTGATTGTTTGGATTTTGGTTTTAGGATCGCCCCAATAATTCACATCCGAGGCATAGGATGCGGTGACATCCAGGTCTTGCACCACACTAATATCGACGTCCGATGCATGGTCCGCCTCGATGTGCGCACGCTGGGCGCGCAATAATTTTCCATCGAAATGACTGGCATGCCCTGCAAACAACTCAATTGAACCTACCTCCCCTTGCTCATGAACATCGACATAGGACGCGTGCGTCGCACGAAATGTTGCGTTAGCTGCCGTCAGTGTTTTAAAACTACTGTGACTGGCTTGGCGCTGTTCGATTGCAAAATGGTTCAGCCTCAGATTTTCAAATTCCACCTTGCTGGCCTGATTGGCGAAGACCTCCAGCGCATCACCATGCCAATCACCGATGGTGGCAATGCAAGCATCGTCCAATTTCAATTGCTGCAGGTTTTTCAACTGCAACACATAGCGATAACTGTCGTTATGGAGGTTCGCGAAATTGCGCCAGCTGATGTCGCGCGTAAAAGAACTGAGCCGCAGACTTAGCAGGTCGCCAGTTTGGTCGACACGAATACGCTCCAGCGTTTCAGGCTTACCTTGCACCAGCAACGCATCCTTATCGCCCTGCGTGATGGTCATAATGCAACCACCGGCAGCATCAACCCGGGTTACATCTGCAATGGGATAAGACCTGGCTTCCCAGCCGCTGGATCGGCTGCTCCATACCCACAGCCCTGCACCAGCCGCTGCAACCAACAGAGCAGCCACCACACCAACCGATAAAGCCATTTTCACTCGCGTCATAACCCGGCAACCTTAAACCTCACAAACACCACACCTTTAACATCGCAGCCCTGCTGCCCCTTATTCACTGAGATGCAATAAAACGCACGCTGGATTCACCTCCAGCTAAAAATCTTTACCCCTCATATCCACCAAGGTTTCCGCCCATAAACACTGGCCAAAAACAAGTCTGGCAGGCGCCCTGAATTTGGGGATAATGGTGCCCTTTCCGATTCAAGCCGCAACACGAGCATTTCCTCTATGACCAGTCTACCCAGTATTGCCAAACGCATTGCCGACGAATTAAACGTTCAAGAACAACAAGTTAGCGCCGCAGTGGGGCTATTGGATGAAGGTGCAACCGTCCCCTTTATCTCCCGTTACCGTAAAGAAGTGACTGGCGGGTTGGATGACTCGCAAATGCGTACGCTGGAAGAGCGCCTGCGCTATTTGCGCGAATTGGAAGAGCGCCGCAGCGCGATCCTCAAATCCATCGCCGAACAGGGCAAGTTGACCCCCGAGTTGGAGCACGAAGTTTCCATCGCCGATACCAAAAACCGCCTGGAAGACCTTTACCTGCCGTACAAACCCAAGCGCCGCACCAAAGGCCAGATCGCCAAAGAAGCAGGCCTGGAACCACTCGCAGAAGCCTTATTGGCCGACCCAACACTCGCGCCCGATGTGGAAGCCGCAAAATATTTCAACGCCGAGCACAGCATTAACGATGTCAAATCCGCGCTCGACGGTGCCAAATACATCCTCATGGAAAAATTCAGCGAAGATGCGGAATTGCTTGGCCGCCTGCGTAATTTCTTGCACAGCGAAGCTACCCTGTCAGCGCGCGCCGTTGCCGACAAACTCACCGACACTTCGCAAGAAGTGCAAAAATTCCGCGATTATTTTGAGCACGATGAACCACTTAAATCCGTTCCGTCACACCGCGCGCTGGCGATGTTCCGCGGCCGCAATGAAGGTGTGTTGACCATCGCCGTTAAAGTGGGCGATGAAGAAGCCCGCGTTGGTCACCCCTGCGAAACCATGATCGCCGAACACTGGCAAGTGCAAGATAAGGGTCGCGCTGCGGATGGCTGGTTGGCAGAGGTAGTGCGCTGGACCTGGCGAGTAAAATTATTAACGCATTTGGAAACGGATTTGCTCGGCGAACTGCGCGAAAAAGCCGAAGAAGAAGCGATTAAAGTATTCGCATCCAATTTAAAAGATTTGTTGCTCGCCGCACCGGCCGGACAAAAAGCTACCATCGGCCTCGACCCAGGCATGCGCACCGGGGTAAAAGTCGCGGTGGTTGATGCCACTGGTAAAGTGCTCGACCACTGCGTGATGTACCCCACTCCACCGCTGAATAAAATCGCAGAGTCGGAAGCAATCCTCGTGCATCTGTGCAACAAGCACAACGTGGGTTTGATTGCGATCGGCAACGGCACCGCATCGCGCGAAACTGAAAAGTTCGCAAAAGATGTGCTGAAACGTCACACCGATATTAAAGCGAGCACCGTAATTGTGAGTGAGGCCGGCGCATCGGTTTACTCCGCATCGGAATACGCCGCGAAGGAATTTCCGGATCTCGATGTAACTATTCGCGGAGCGATTTCCATTGCGCGCCGCTTGCAAGACCCACTCGCCGAATTGGTAAAAATCGATCCAAAATCCATTGGTGTTGGCCAATACCAGCACGATGTTTCGCAATCACAATTAGCGCGCTCTCTCGACGCGGTTGTTGAAGACTGTGTGAACGCGGTGGGTGTGGAAGTGAATACCGCATCCGCAGCGCTGCTGGCGCGCGTATCGGGTTTGAATACCACACTCGCCAATAACATCGTTGAATTCCGCAACCAGAACGGCGTGTTTAACTCACGCGCTGCGCTGAAAAAAGTGCCGCGCTTTGGTGAAAAAACCTTTGAACAAGCGGCAGGATTTTTGCGCGTCGCCGGAGGTGACAACCCACTCGATGCCTCTGCAGTTCACCCCGAATCCTATTCAGTCGTTGAAAAAATCGCGCAGAAAAATGCGCGCGAATTGAAAGGCCTGATTGGCGATTCATCCTTCCTACGCGGATTAAAAGCGGCGGACTATACCGATGAAAAATTCGGTGTGCCGACCGTGACCGATATCATCAAAGAATTGGATAAACCTGGCCGCGACCCGCGCCCGGAATTTAAAACTGCGCAATTCCAGGACGGTGTGGAAGAAATTACCGATTTGGTGCCCGGCATGATTTTGGAAGGCACTGTCACCAATGTCACCAACTTCGGCGCGTTTGTGGATATAGGTGTGCATCAGGATGGTTTGGTGCACATCTCCGCACTCTCGCACAACTTTATTAAAGACCCACGCGAGGCCGTTAAAGCCGGTGATATCGTCAAAGCCAAAGTGATGGAAGTAGATGTGCCGCGCAAGCGTATCGCCCTGTCATTGCGTTTGGATGATACGCCCGGCGAAAAAGTCGAAGGTGGAAATAAAGGTGGCAATCGCCCATCGCAAAACCAGCAACGTGCAGCACAGCGCAATAATCCAGCGCCGGCCGCGATGGGCAGCATGGGCGCATTGCTGCAACAAGCGCTGAAAAAGAAATAATTTGTATAAAGTTGAACGTGTAAATTGCCCCGCATCCGTGGGGCAAATGAAAGAGAACGGCTATGAGTGATTTACCCCAGTGCCCAAAATGTAATTCCGAATACACCTACGAAGACGGCGCTTTGCTGATTTGCCCCGAGTGCGCGCACGAGTGGCCAAAAAATGCAGCCGAAGCAAACAGCGATGAGGCAATCCGTGTTGTGCGCGATGCCAACGGCAATCCTTTGGCCGATGGTGACAATGTCACCGTAGTGAAAGATCTGAAAATCAAAGGCACATCGTCGGTGATTAAAGTGGGCACCAAAGCGAAGATTGTGCGCATCGTAGAGGGCGACCACGATCTCGACTGTAAAGTCGATGGAATGGGCGCAATGATGTTGAAATCATCGGTAGTTAAAAAAGCCTAAACAATGTGATTGCTATCGGAATACGGGAATCGAAATACAGGAAACTTTATGACCGACAACATCAGAAACATCAGCAAAACCTTGCTCTCAGATAATTGGTATACATTGAATAAATATTCATTTGAATATC
>DATIGS010000016.1:0-7346 GCA_035481425.1 Cellvibrio sp.
CAATTTCCAGATGTTATCTATCTCGATCCTATGTTTCCCGAGCGACAAAAATCCGCAGATGTAAAAAAAGAAATGGCTGCATTTCATTCTGTCGTAGGTAAAGATGAAGATGCTGATGCACTGCTGCCGCTGGCATTGGCAAAGGTGAATTATCGCGTAGTGGTCAAGCGCCCGCGTAAAGCCCCGTTTTTAAACAATCAGCCTCCCTCCTATCAGTTGGAGGGCAAGTCCAGTCGTTACGACATTTACACAGTTAAAAAACTTCCCGATGTTTTGCCTCTTGCTAACTAGCATCCGATGAAATCTATGGCTATCAATCCCGATTTATTGTTCGATCAAATTGCCGATGCGCTCGCAGGGGCAGGTTTCATTGTGCTCGACCAACCCTTACCTGATTCTTTGATCCACGGGTTGATCGACAACCTGAACCGCCAGCAAAATTCATTTAGACCGGCGGGAGTAGGGCGGCAGGGGGACTATCAGCGCAATCAGGATATCCGCGGCGATTCGATTCAATGGTTGGAAATGGGTGACCCCGCTGTAACAGAATTTTTATGCTGGATGGATACACTGAGGCTGGAGCTTAACCGGCGGTTGTTTTTGGGGCTGTTTGATTACGAATGCCATTATGCCGTTTACAGTCCCGGTGCTTTTTACCAAAAGCATCGCGATGCGTTCAGGGGAAATCCCGGGCGCAAGCTCTCCACCGTTTTATATTTAAATCCAAACTGGGATGCGATGGCCGGTGGTGAATTGGTGCTCTATGATGAAGCAGGTGAGGGTGAATTGCTTCGGCTTGCACCCGAATGTGGCAAGCTGGTGATATTCCTCAGTGAAGATTTCCCCCACGAAGTGTTGCCTGCGACACAGTTGCGGCAAAGCATCGCTGGTTGGTTTCGTATTAAGTCGACTTAAGAGGCATAAGCCAGCGGTTTCATGGAGTAAAAAAGTCCTCAATAATCAACTGAATATCGCTATCAATAGGGGTATTTAAGGGCGAGTCTATCGTTTGCATGCGAGCTTGATTGCTAACAACAGATCAGCGGCGGTTGGCAACGAATTTGCAAGTGGTTGGATGTTGCTTGCTGAAACTCTTCCGGGATGTGAAGAAATGGAGACCAGGGATGTGTTTTCAGCGGGCGCTATAACAATGCTAAGAATACTTATCAAAGTGAGGCCGCGATGCTGAAGGAAGTCACCATGAGTGAGATGAAGATAGATTGGCAGAATTATCATTCTGGCCATTTCTACGATGAATTGATTAGCGCGCCCGGCCAACCTCGATCAGAAACAAGACACCTCGCCCAATATCTTGCGTCCTTATCCGGACAGGAATTACAAGACCGAAAACTCTCCGCCGAATTAGCCATTAAAACCATGGGAATTTCCTTCACGGTTTACAGCGATGCCGGCAACATCGATCGCGAGTGGCCGTTCGATATTATTCCCCGCATTATTCCGCAGAAAGAGTGGCAAAAAACCGAACGTGGTTTGATTCAGCGGTTAACGGCGCTGAATTGTTTTATCAACGACATTTACAACGATCAAAAAATTATTAAAGACCGAATCGTACCGTCTTATTTGTTTGAGAATTCGGTTAATTTCCGCAAGGAATGCATGGGCATGAAACCCGCCTACGGTGTCTGGTCGCATATCTGTGGCAGCGATTTAATTCGCGATGACAAAGGCGAATTTTTTGTATTGGAAGATAATTTGCGGGTGCCTTCCGGCGTTTCGTACATGCTGGAAAATCGCAAAGTTACCAAACGTGTTTTTCCGGAATTATTTGAAAATCACCACATAGTCCCAGTCACCGATTATCCGAACCAATTATTCGATACGCTGGCTTCCTTATCCCCACGCAAAGCAGATCGCCCGGAAATTGTGGTATTAACTCCCGGCATTTATAACTCCGCCTATTTTGAGCACTCGTATCTTGCCCAACAAATGGGTGTGGAATTGGTTGAGGGTAGTGATTTGGTTGTCGATAGCGATGACTGTGTATACATGCGCAGCATCGATGGATTAAAACGCGTCGATGTTATTTATCGGCGCATCGACGATTTATTTTTGGATCCGGAAATGTTTAATCCGGAGTCTGTCCTCGGTGTGCGCGGATTGATGCGTGCCTGGTTAAAAGGCAATGTTGCGCTCGCCAACGCGCCTGGCGCCGGCGTCGCTGATGACAAGGTCATCTACACCTTTGTGCCAGCGATGATCAGATATTATTTGGGTGAAGAACCGATTCTGCCAAATGTGCCCAGTTATTTATGTGTGAATAAAAAAGAGTGCGATTACGTGCTCGCCAACCTCGATAAGCTTGTTGTAAAGCCAGCGAATGAATCGGGCGGTTACGGCATGATTATCGGACCGCAAGCCAGCAAAAAAGAGCTGGAAGAATTTGCATTGCGAATTAAAGCCGATCCACGCAATTACATGGCGCAGCCGTTAATTTCTCTATCAACCGCGCCGATTCTCACCAATGGTAATGCCGAGCCACGCCATATCGATTTGCGTCCTTTTGTATTGCAGGGCAAGGACCACTGCGTCACTCCCGGTGGTTTGACGCGAGTAGCAATGCGCAAAGGTTCCTATGTGGTGAATTCATCGCAAGGTGGCGGCAGTAAAGATACCTGGATTGTGGTGGAGGATTAAGCCATGTTATCACGCGTAGCAGAACGGATTTACTGGTTAGGGCGTTACATGGAGCGCAGTGAAAATATTGCGCGCCTCGTGAATGTGAATTCGAATTTATTATTGGATTTGCCCGCCGGTGTTCGGGTTGGTTGGGGTTCGCTCATTGATATCAGCGGTACAGGCAGTTACTTCGAACGCGATACTCAGCTTGCAGATGAAAAAACTGTAGTGAATTTTATTTTGGCGGATAAAAAAAATCCGGCATCACTAATTAACTCGCTCAGCTTTGCACGTGAAAATGCGCGTATTACCCGCGAAACCATGCCGATGGAGGCCTGGGAATTAATTAATGATTTGTATCACTATATTCGCGATCGAGCTGAGAAGGTAACGTCGCGCCGTGATCGCAGTATTATCTTGCTGCATGTCATTAGCAGTGTGCAGCAATTTACCGGGCTGCTTGCAGGTTGCATGAGCCATAACAATGCCTATGATTTAATTCGCATCGGCCGCAACCTTGAACGCGCGGATATGAGTACGCGCATTGTTGATGCCGGATTGGTAAATCTTTTGCCGCACTTGTCTGTTGGTGGTAGTGAAGTGTTAGAGCCCTACGACAATATTTTATGGATGAGTGTGTTGCGTTCACTCAGTGCATATCAAATGTACCGCCAGCATGTGCGCGATCGTGTAAATGCTAACGCGGTAGTAAAGTTCCTGTTGCAAAACGAAGATTTTCCGCGTGCTGTTGCACACTGCTTGAAGCAACTTGAACAATGCTTATGGGCCTTGCCGAATAGTGAAAAAGTGTTGGCGGCGATTGTTAGTATCCAGCACAAATTGGATGAGGCAGATCTGGACGAATTGTTGAAGTCGGGTCTGCATGAGTATATCGACGAGTTGCAATTGGAAATCGGCAACTTGCATTTCAAGATCGCTGAAACCTGGTTCTTACCGGTTGTCATGGCGCAATCACAAGAGCAAAAGTCAGCGTAAACCGTTTTTTCTTGCGTGTTGTCTCTCTGAGATATGGCCCGTTAATCGGGCCTTTTTTATTTCCGGATTTTATTTTCCTCCTGGTGTTTCGGCACTCCTTCACAGAGTTGTAACAAATCTTCACACTGCTTTTCACTTCTGTTGACAACGTTGTCCTTCTGCCGTAATTTTAATAATAGCTATTTCTGTGCAGGGAATAGCCTTGTTAGATGCTTGTCGATTTTATTGAAAATGCTTTTGCTGGAATGCAGTTGTAACGACAAGGGAATAATAAAAACTAACGAATGATGGGTTAATCACGGAATAGTCCACATACTTTTTTACTTTATTTGAACTCTATAGTTCAGAGTGGTGTTGTGTTGCCAAAAATAAAGTAGAGGGTTATCACCATGGGGACTTTGAGCCTTTTTCTTTTTATTGCGTAACGTTCTTTGTAATACCTGCAACGCAATTTTTTAGCTTGAATTTAGTTTCGTAAAAATAACTTCGTTTATCGGGGCGGGCACGCTATTGCCCGAAAAAAATTAAAATCAATTGCAAGGGGGCAGAATGAAACCTATTTCAAAACTGATATTTATATCATCAGCGGGGATGTTGTTATCGGCAACGGCACACGCATACGATTGCAGCCAGTTGCCGCAATTTACCAATGGATCCGCTTACGCAACCGGTGCGCGTGTTAAAAATGTTAACAAAGCGTTTAGTTGTACCGTAGGCGGCTGGTGTTCGGTAGGCGGACCTTATGAGCCGGGTGTGGGTTGGGCAGCGGGTAATGCATGGACGGATTTAGGCGCGTGTGATGCGATAACCTCGTCAAGCATTGCGCCTTCAAGCGCATCATCAAGTAGCGTGACAATTTCCAGTGCGTCATCCAGCAGTATTGCGCTTTCAAGTGTTTCTTCCGTCGGCATTTCCTCATCCAGTACTTCGTCTGCGACTACAGGAGTCTGTGATGGAATCAATGTGTATCCGAATTGGCCGCAAAAAGATTGGGCGGGTAATCCGTCGCACGCGGCTGGCGGTGACCAGATGCAACACCAGGGCGTTGTCTATAAAGCGAACTGGTGGACACAAAGTGTTCCCGGCAGTGATGGTTCCTGGACCTTTGTGAGAAATTGTGGGGCTGTTACTAGTTCCGTAGCCTCATCAAGTATTTCCTCGATCGGCAGTAGTGCATCGAGTGTATTGAGTTCTTCCAGTGTCGCTGTGAGTAGCTCATCAAAAAGTTCTTCAAGTTCAGTCGTATCCTCAGTTGTATCGTCGTCCTCAATTTCATTCAGCAGTAGCAGTGTGAGCGTTGCTATTACTGGTTATTTCCCAACACGCGCCAACCCGGTAAGCCTGAAAGTGAAAGGCTGGCCAAGCGATTTGGCGATGGGGTCTTTCACCGATAACAGCGCAACAGCAAATGATACTTTGGCTGCTTCCGGGGTGGATTCTATTTTCAATAACGAAGGCAATGGTGCAGGCGATCGCGGCCAGGTAATTGTTCCAGGTGTGACTGGGCAAACTATTTCGCAAGCGCGCAATATTGAAAATGTCAGCGGCCGGAAAGTATTACCGGTAATTGGCGTAGCCACTGCCGATGCATCAGGAATTGGTGCCGAGGATATTTTGGATAACGCTAATTTGGTTAAGCACTTCCAAAACCTGATTCGTGTTGCGGCAACTCTGCAAGCCAATAAAGATTCAACGCATGCTAATCCCGGTGCTTTGGTTCTGAATGCTGGATTACTTGCGCAATGGCAAGCAAATCAGAATGGCAGCTTCAAAACGGCGTTTGGTAGTGCAGGTGCATGGGTTGCAATTGATGTTAAACAAGCGGTGAAAGATGCATTAACCAACGAAGCAAATTATGCGATTGGCAGCCAATCTTTGGCGGCGATTTACAATCTGAATAATGTGAAAGCGGAAGTGGATAGCGCACTGCAAAATAACATCACCGGTTGGGTACAAGCGCATAACTTATTGGTTAAACGTTTGAGTCCTGATGTATCGTTTGGTTGGGTTGTTGGTGTAGCAAGCCCTGGCAATAACACCTGGGTGCATACGGATTTTGATGGATTGCAAGATGTGTGGAATGCCGCTGCATTCTCGGTATCGACTTTTGCAAATTCAATCGGCGCTTACACTACCAATACTTATCGCCCTGACTTCCTTGCATTTGATAAATCAGCGGATGATGGTTTATCACCTTCAGCGCGCGGTGCTTATGCATACGGTGCAAAAGAATGGGAAAACTATTTGAACTATGTGCGTCAGGTGACGGATTCTTTATCTATCCCCGCAATGCTGTGGCAAATTCCTGGTGGACATTTAGCGAGTGTGAGTGAATCAACGGGCAGTTATAACCTGGCAAATGATTCAGGTACCGCGGGTACTTATTTCATGGGCGATAAGAGCATTGGAAAAACCATCAGCAATGTTCGCAGCGACGTGTTGAGTATTCCGTTAAGTGCTTCTGTGTATGCCGGTGCAAGCAATGTGAATGCATTGTTACAGCAAACTCCAAATTATGATTGGGGTACTCCCGCATTGCGGCACGCTGCGTATAGCAACGTATTCGCAATTCTGTGGGGAAGCAAAACCGGTACTTCCGTTGTTGCAACTGCCAACAGCCCAACCGATAACGGCTGGCTGAAAAATAAAATTGCGGCGAACAAAGCAGCGGGCGGTATGCCATTGTATGGATCGGGCCAATTAACCACGGCCAGTGCGGTTACTACCATTGCGCAATTGAACAGCGATTTGGCGAGTGTTGAAAGCGCGATGAATAATCAAGCGTTCCTTTACACCACACCATCCAATGGTAAAGAGCCTTCCAGCGTGTACAAATGGGCTGACTTCCTGATGGCGTTGAATGCAATGCACAACGTGGGTGTAGGTCCGACCAAGTATTGGTTGATTGATCCAACCAAAGACGATGCGACCAATATCAAATACGCAAAAGTAGCGATTGCTGCATTCCTTTCGCAAAGCATGAAAGAAACCATTCAATACGATGCGTGTGATGAAAATAACTGGTCGATCAATACGGGTGATCCGGTGAACTATCCGATCTCTGCATCCTGCGGTCAGTTGCAACAAGATTATGCGTCTTATGGTCAAGATCCAATTACCGGTCGCGACAATCCATACTCTTGCCCACGCAATCCAAAAATGGAAATCACTGCGAACACCAACGCAAAATGGTACGGCGCTCCAGGTCCGTTATTCACAGCACCAGACCGCGTATTAGCGAAGAAAGGTTTGTTAGTGAACGGCAGTGTGGGTTACTGGGATTACGGTGCGTGGTTCCCGGCAGTCACTACGGTTGATAAATCAGCGCAAGCTTATCTGCGTGAAGAAGGCAAAGTGTACGATGGACAAAAGGCCGGTAAATTCGTGTGGAATGGCAGTGCAGGCAAGAGCATTGAAGGTTGTGGATGGTGGGGCCGCGGTGTTATCCAAACTACCGGTCGCTTGAATTTTGGTAAGTTGAACCACTTCCTCGGTCGCAGCCATGTTGATCCAGCTTACGCCGGTCAAGTTGTCGATGGTGTTGCAGTCACTCCAGCGCCTGCAGAGCCTTTGTATGCGGATATGGACCTTTGCTCTAACCCGCAATTGATTTGTTCATCAACCGATCACGGTGAAATCAAATGGATTGCTGGTTTATTCTTCTGGATGAATGAAGTACAGGGTTACAACGATCCTGCGTACAACTGGGATTA
>DATIGS010000017.1:0-16792 GCA_035481425.1 Cellvibrio sp.
GCGACTTCTTCATCATTAAAATGAATGCCGTGGGCGAGCCAGACGCGCTCGTTTAACCAGCCTACATCTTCCAGATAATCTACCGGACGCATGCCGAATTGTTGCAGGCAAAAATTATTTTCATCTTCAGTTTCGCCAAGATGGGTGTGCAGCGACACATTTTTTTGCTGCGCGAGTTGCGCGGTTGCGCGCATTAAATCCGGCGTGACCGAGAAAGGCGAACAGGGTGCGAGTGCAATTTGGCAAAACGAATTATCGCTGGTGTCGTGATACTGGTTAATCAGGCGCTCGCTTTCACTGAGGATTTTTTCGTCGCTTTCGACTACTGAATCCGGCGGCAATCCGCCTTTGGATTGGCCGAGGCTCATGGAGCCGCGCGTTAGGGTGACACGATTGCCTATAGTTTTTGCCGCGGCGACTTGCGCATCGATGGCGTGGGGCATGATGCTGCTAAACACATAATGGTGATCAGCGGCGGTGGTGCAGCCGGATAATAATAATTCGCTCAGCGCCAATTGCGTGGATGCAAAAATTGCCTCGTCATTCAAATTGGCCCATACCGGATAAAGCGCTTGCAACCAGGGAAATAATTCCTTGTTGAGCGCGCCCGGCAGTGCACGGGTGAGGGTTTGGTAAAAGTGGTGATGGCAATTAATCAGCCCCGGCAGCAACACATGGTTGGACGCATCGAAACTGAAATCATAAATGCTATCGGGCGATTTCCCCGCGGCAACCAATTCAATAATGTTGTTGCCCTGGATAACGATGCCATTGCTGGCATCCTGATGATTACCGGTCCAGCAGGCGAGCGGATTTTTAATCCAGATGGCGGTATTGGTTTCACTGCTGGCAGGGGAAAAATTCATGCTTTCATTCGCTATATAAAAAGTTGTCACTGCACCCAATATTAATTGGCGGCGGCGAGTGTCAGGTTCGTTGTTTGCGGCGGTGCTAATCCGCAACCTTTTAAAATCATGTGGCTTAAAAAATCGGAGATATCTTTGATCATGTCCGCTTCGTATTCGGCGCGGTTCATGACTGTCAGAATTTTCACATCGAAATCAGCATAGTGTTGGGTGGACGACCAGATTAAAAAAATCAGATGCATAGGGTCGACTTTGTCCATGCGCCCCTGCTCAATCCACTGCTCAATAATTTGCGCGATGCGACGCACGAACTGGCGCATCTCGGTGCGGATATAGCTCTTCAAATGCGGTGCACCCTGGATCATTTCCATTGCATATAATTTGGATGCGCGTGGATGGGTGTAAGACAGCTCCACTTTTTTGCGGATAAAGCGGTCGAGCACTTCGGCGGGGTCATCCTCAACGGTGATCTCACCAAGCACGTCGTTCCATAAATTAATAATATTATCGAGCACGGTTACATACAGATTGTCTTTACTTTTGAAGTAATAGTGCACATTGGCTTTGGGGATGCCCGCGCGGTCGGCGATGTTTTGAATACTCGCGCCGCGAAAACCGTTTTGCACAAATTCTTCTTCGGCCGCGTTGATAATATTGGTGAGGTTGCGGTCGCGAATTTTTCCGGGTTTGTATTTGCCGGTCGGAGTTTCCGTTGGGTTAAAGTCGGGTGCTGCATCCGTTTTTTTTGTCACCATAATATTGCCGCCTTGCTCTGCCATTGGCTGTGTTGGTAAACATCGGCTGCGCTAATCTGAAATCAGGTTATTCGGCAAATTGCGCAGCCGTGCTGTTAGTTATTGTGGAATTTTTCCGTCGATAC
The DNA here is from genome assembly GCA_035481425.1 of Cellvibrio sp. Taxonomy (GTDB): domain Bacteria; phylum Pseudomonadota; class Gammaproteobacteria; order Pseudomonadales; family Cellvibrionaceae; genus Cellvibrio. The sequence continues at coordinate 1,747 of DATIGS010000017.1, forward strand.
CTTTTACGTACCAGTTTTGTTGATGCAATTCTTCATCGCTCAGGGATTTGCCTTCGGCGACTTTCAGTGTGCCCGCTTGATCGTAAATCGGCCCTTGGTAAACGGCGCGGGTGCCGGCAATAATTTCTGCCTTATACGCATTTACTTTTTCGGCAATCGCTGCGGGCACCACCGGATTAAACGGGGAAAGTGATACTACATTCTCTTTCAGACCGTGCCAAATCGCTTCCGGTTTCCAGGTGCCGGCCAATACCGCTTTGATCTTGGCGCTGTAGATGCTCTCCCAATGTTGGGTCGATGAAGTCAAATGGGTTTTGGGGCCATAGGCGCTCATATCGGAATTAAAGCCGACTGAATAAATGCCTTTGGCTTCTGCTGCCTGGATGACTGCGGCCGAGTCGGTGTGCATGGTGAGCACATCCGCGCCTTGCAGTACCAAACTCTCTGCAGCTTCGCGCTCTTTGGCCGGGTCGTGCCAGGTATTTACCCAAACCACTTTCATTTTCACATCCGGGTTTACCGCTTGTGCGCCGAGCATAAACGAGTTGATGCCGCGAATAACTTCCGGGATCGGAAAGGCGCCCACATAACCAATCACATTTTTCTTGGTCATGGCACCGGCCACCATCCCGGCGAGGAAACGGCCTTCGTAATCGCGCGCCTGGTAATTGCCGACATTCGCTGCGGTTTTATAACCGGTGGCGTGTTCGAATTTTACCTTGGGAAACATTTTTGCCACTTTGATGGTGGGGTTCATGTAACCAAACGAGGTGGTGAAAATTAAATCATAGCCGCGCGATGCCATATTGCGGATCACGCGCTCGGCATCTGCACCTTCGGCGACGCTCTCTACATAGGTTGTTTCGATTTTATCGCCAAATTCTTTCTCGACAATTTTGCGCGCTTCATCGTGCTGGTAAGTCCAGCCTGCATCGCCAATCGGGCTGACATACACAAAGCCCACTTTTAACGGATCGGCAAATACACTCGCACTGATGCTGAGCAAGGCGGCGGTGGTTATGCCGAGCAGGCGGCGCAGATTTTTTTTATTCACAAGCTGGGGCATCAACAAAGCCATGATTCTTCCTCTTGGTTGCGTATGTGTGGTGTGGAAATTATTTGGGTGGATGATAGGGCTGCCCGAGCGAGCGGGGCGCAAACAAGCCCTGGTTTTGTTGGCGATACATCATCATCACCAACACCAGGATCGTGACCACATAGGGCAGCATGGCGAGCAGGTTGGGCGAGATCTCGTAGCCATAACCCTGCAGCAGCAAATGCAAAATGCTGGCGAAGCCAAACAGCCAGGCGCCGAGCAATATGCGTTCGGTGCGCCAGCTGGCAAATACCACCAGCGCCAGCGCAATCCAGCCGCGCCCGGCGGCTATGCCTTCGGCCCACATGGGTGTGTAAGCGAGCGACAGATAGGCGCCCGCCAAACCGGCCATGGCGCCGCCAAACATGACCGCACAGTAGCGCACCAGCAGGACTTTATAGCCCAGCGCATGGGCAACATCCGGGTTTTCGCCCACGGCGCGGATAATCAATCCGAGGCGGGTATAGCGCATCACCACAAACACCGCCGCGAACAATACGAAGGAGAGATACACCAGCAGATCCTGGGCGAACAAGGCTGTGCCGATCAGCGGGATATCGCTCAGGAAGGGAATCGCCACAGGTGCAAAACCGGTAACGGTTTGGCCGACATAGGCGGCGCCGAGGAAGGCGCTCAGGCCGGTGCCGAAAATGGTGAGCGCAAGGCCGGTGGCGACCTGGTTGGAGATCAGCGTGAGCGCGATAAACGCAAACACCAGCGATACCGCCACCCCGGCCGCAACGGCTGCCAGTACCCCGAGGCCGAGGCTGCCACCGGCATAAGCCGCAATAAACCCGCAGGCGGCGCCCACCAGGATCATGCCTTCCTGGCCGAGGTTCAGCACCCCGGAGCGCTCCGACATCATCGCCCCGAGCGCCACCAGCAAGAGCGGCGTGCCGGTGCGCACCATCGCGAAGAGAATGTTTTCAATCAAGCTGATGTCCATAACATTGACCTAGTTTGCGCTCTCAAGGGAGGCGGTTTTGTTGTGCGAATTGGGTACCAAGCGGTAACTGATCAACAGGTCGCAGGCGAGCAGGTAAAACAACAGCATGCCCTGGAATAAGCCGGTGATGGACTTGGGTAGCCCCTGGTCGATCTGCGCCATCTCGCCGCCCAGGTAAGTAAGCCCTAACAAGCAACTGGCGAGCAGGATCCCGAGCGGGTGCATGCGCCCCATAAACACCACGATGATCGCCGCATAGCCATAGCCGAGCGACAGTGTGGGAATCAGCTGCCCGACCGGGCCATTGGTTTCGGAGATCGCCGCCACCCCGGCCATGGCACCGCTGAAGCACAGCAGCAGCCAGATTAATTGCTTGCCATTAAAGCCTGCGAAACGCGCGGCCTTGTGGTTCTCGCCCATCACCCGCAACTGGAAGCCGAGTAGCGTGCGGCTGAGTACGACCCAAATCACCACCAGCATAAACAGGGCGATAAATAGCGCGATGCTGACGCGGTAGTCCTCGAACAAGATGGGCAGTAAGGTTTGGCTTGCGAAGAGTGCAGACTCGGGGAAATTGAGACCATCCGGGTCTTTTAGGGGCCCGTGCACTGCCCAGAGCAACAGGTTAACGGCGATGTAATTGAGCATGATGGTGGTGAGGATTTCATTGGCGTTAAAACGCGTCAGCAAAAGTGCGGCTATGCCCGCCCAAGCCATGCCCGCCAGCGCACCGCTCAGGATAATGGCCGGCAGTACCCAGAAACCCTGGCTCTCCGCCAATTGCAGGCTTACGGCGCCACCGATCAGGGCGCCAAATACAAACTGGCCTTCAGCGCCTATGTTCCAGATTTTGGCCTTGAAGCAGAGCGTCAGGCCAATCGCGCAGAGCAGCAGCGGCGTGACTTTTACCGCGAGTTCCGAGAGCCCGTAGAGATCGCTGATCGGCGCGATAAAAAAGGTATGGAGGCTAGCGAGCGGTGGTTTTCCCAGTAGCGCAAACAGCAGCGCGCCCGAGACGAGGGTAAGCAGCAGGGCGAGCAGCGGCGACAAATACACCATCAGGCGCGAGTCATGCAGGCGTTTCTCAATACGCATGCGCCACCTCCGCAGAACTGCCTGCTGTGAATTCGCCGGTCATCCACTGGCCGAGTTGGCCGAGCGGCACTTCTGCCTTGGGTGCCAGCGGGGATAAACGCCCGCCACACAGGGCACCCAGGCGATCCGCCAACAGGTAGAGTTCATCCAAATCTTCGCTGATCACCAAAATCGCCGCACCTTGGTCGCGCAGTTTGATTAGCTCTTGATGGATCAGATTCGCCGCGCCCACATCCACCCCCCAGGTGGGATGGAAGCACACCAGCACCTTGGGGCTCTGCATGATTTCGCGGCCAATAATGAATTTTTGCAGATTGCCGCCGGAGAGACTTTTGGCGCTCGCGGCCGCGCCGGTCGCCTTGACTTTAAAGCGTGCGATTATGTCGCTGGCGCGGGTTTTAATGCTGGACCAATCAAGCCAGCCGCCTTTGCCGGTCTGGTTGATATAGCTGGTGAGCAGGTTGTTTTCGGTCAGGCTCATGCTGCCCAGTGCGCCGCGCCCGATGCGGTCGGCAGGCACTACCGCCATGCCCAAACGGCGGCGCTGCTGTACGCCCTCGCTACTTATATCCGTGCCATTGAGCAACAGTTTGCCACTGTCGCGCCCGAGTTCGCCGTTGATCAAATCCACCAGTTCGTCTTGCCCATTGCCGGCAACGCCCGCGAGGCCAAGGATCTCGCCCGCGTGCAGGCGCAAATTGATGTTTTGCAGGTGGATGGCAAAGGCGTCGTGGGGTTTAACTTCAATCGCGTCGAGTGCCAGGCGGCATTCGCCCGCAGTGCCAGCGGGCATGGATTCCTGCAGTTCCAGTTCATCGCCGAGCATGAGCCGCGCCATTTGCGCCGGGCTGGTTTCGCTGGGGATGCAAGTGCCGGTCACCTTGCCGCCGCGCAAGATGGTCGCCTTGTCGCAGAGTGCGTTTACTTCGTGCAATTTGTGCGAGATAAACAGGATGCTGCACCCTTTGCGCGCAAGTTTTTTCAGCACCTCGATAAGTTGGGTAACCTCCGGCGGGGTGAGCACGGCGGTGGGTTCATCGAGGATTAACAGCTGGATGTCCTGCAGCAGGCAGCGGATGATTTCCACACGCTGCTGCTCGCCGACCGACAGGCTGTGCACGAGCCGGTCAGGGTTGATCGCAAGGCCGTATTCATCGCCCACCGCGATAATGCGCTCGCGCAATTTATCGAGCGTGCCGTATTCCGCCGGGGTCAGGTAAAGGGCGATATTCTCGGTCACGGTCAGCGTCTCAAACAGCGAGAAATGCTGGAACACCATGCCCATGCCCAGTTGGCGCGCGTGCGCCGGGCCGGTGATGGTGACCTCGCGGTCATTCCATTGCATTTGGCCCGCGTCGGGTTTCACCACGCCGTAGATCATCTTCATCAAGGTGCTTTTGCCTGCGCCATTTTCGCCAAGCAGCGCATGGATTTCGCCGGGCGCTACCTGCAAGCTCACCGCATCATTGGCAACGCAGCCGGGATACACCTTGGTAAGCGAAAGCAGTTCAAGGCGCATCGCCTTTTTCTCTGACATGGATATAAACCTGACTAACTGGACAAAAAGATATTCAGGAAAGAGCAATTTGCATGCCACTGCCCATGCAAACACTGGTTTCGCAAAAAGCCGATAAAAAATTGTCTGCTTGGCCAGACTTTTGCTTTGTTGGAATTGGCACGCCCTGAACGCGAGGCGTAACAAGGGTTTAATGAATCGGATTTGCGGAAATCGGCTATAACCACCTGCTATAAATAAGTAAAGGTGACAAATCGCTCCGCTGGAGGAAAATCAGTGCAGTTTGTGGTGAACAATAAACGGGTTGAGGTGGAAGATGTGGCAGCGGATATGACGCTGCTGCAATACCTCCGCAGCCAGCAACATCTGGTCGGCACCAAAGAGGGCTGCGCCTCGGGCGACTGCGGCGCTTGCACCGTGTTGGTCGGGCGCCAAAGCGCGAGCGCGGGCCTCGTCTTTCGCGAGGAAAACGCCTGTATTTGCCCGCTCGGCAGCTTGCACGGCTGTACTGTCGTTACCGTGGAAGGGCTGGCCAGCAGCGCCGATGAATTGCATCCGGTACAGGCGGCGATGGTGGAGTGCCACGCGTCGCAATGTGGATTTTGTACTCCCGGTTTTGTAATGGCGCTGACGGGCTTGTACCTGGAGCGAGGCGCCGAGTTGGCGCGAGCTGATGTGGGCGTGCAGCGCGCAGCGGTATTGGAAGCTATTTCCGGTAATTTGTGCCGCTGTACCGGTTATCGTCCGATTGTAGAGGCTGGAATCCTTTCTCTTAAAAAACCTGCCCGAGTAGCCAGTTTTGTGCAGGAGTGGCATCCGGATGCACCTTTAGCGGGCACTGTTGGTGTGGCTGATGTGGGTGCCAACAAAATCCTGTCTAAAAACGCCAGCTGTTTTTGGCGGCCTACATCCGAGCCTGAATTGCAGGTGTTGCTGGCGGAATATCCGCAGGCGCGGCTGGTTGCCGGTGGCACTGACCTGATGTTGGAAGTTACCCAGCAATACAAAGCCCTGCCGCAGCTGATTGATATAAGCCAAATCGCCAGCATGACCGCGCTTGATATCGCCGGTGCTGAGATAGCACTTGGCGCGGCGGCGACTTACACCCACATTGAAAAACAGCTGCGCGCACTCGCACCGGAGTTTGTCGCGCTACTCGGCCGCGTGGGTTCACGCCAAATCCGCAACCGCGGCACCCTGGGTGGCAATATCGCCAATGCCTCACCTATCGCGGATACACCGCCCTATTTTTTGGTGATGGATGCAGAACTGGAAATTGGCAACGCGCAAGGCGAATACAGGCGCGAAGCGATTGCGCAATTTTATCGCGACTACAAAAAAACCACGCTCGCAGCGGGCGAATACCTTGCGCGGATTTTTATCAAACGCGAGCAGCTACAGCGGCCTATTAAATTATTCAAAATCAGCAAGCGCTATGAAGATGATATCTCCGCCGTGATGGGTGCTTTCAGTTGGAGCGGCGCTGCGACCAATCTATTCAGCATCGCGTTCGGCGGTATGGCCGGAATTCCCAAGCGCGCGACGGCGGCCGAACAATTTTTATCGGACAATACATGGTGTGACGCAGGCGCAGTCGATGAAGCAATACTTGCGCAGGCCTGCGAATTATTGCGCAGCGAATTTGCGCCCATGAGCGATGTACGCGCCAGCGCAGACTATCGCATGGCCATGGCGTGCAACCTGCTCAAAAAAGCCTGTTACGAATTTGCGGCCGAGGCCTCCGGCGCTGTTATTGAAGAGAGGCTGTTCCATCATGCGTAGACTGGTTGTTAATTCCGAATTATCGCCTGCAGCAAAAATCACTCATGCAAATGGTGGCGTAGGCCATTCCATCGCGCACGAATCTGCACACAAACATGTGCGCGGCGCGGCTGAATATGTCGATGATTTGCCGCTGTTGCCCGGCACTTTATTTGTCGCCACTGGCCAATCCACCAAACCCCATGCACGCATTATTGCGCTCGATTTATCGGCAGTAAAAAGTGCGCCCGGTGTTGTCGATGTGATTGTCCAAAGCGATATTCCCGGCAAGGTGGATGTTGCGCCTGTCTATGCGGGCGATCCATTGCTCGCTGGCGATTTGGTGGAATTTATTGGCCAACCGATTTTTGCGGTGGCGGCCACCAGTTTTGTTGCCGCACAGCGGGCCGCGCTACTGGCAAAAATTACTTACGAAGAATTGCCCGCGCAATTAACCGTTGAAGATTCGCTCGCCGCGCAAAGTTTTGTATTGCCACAACATCAATTACTGCAAGGCGATCCCGACGCGAATATCAAATCTGCGCCGCATCAATTGCGCGGTGAAATTTATGTGCGCGGCCAGGAACATTTTTATCTCGAAGGCCAGATCAGCGAAGCGCGCCTGACCGAAGATGGCGGCATCCATGTGATCAGCTCATCGCAACATCCCACCGAAATCCAAAAGCTGGTTGCAGAAGTATTGGCGATTCCGTTTCACCGCGTGGTAGCAGAGGTGCGCCGCATGGGTGGCGGTTTTGGTGGCAAAGAAAGCCAGGCGGCACCGCTTGCGTGTATCGCGGCGATTTTTGCGCAGCGCAACCGTGTGCCTGTGCGCTATCGCATGCCGCGCCGCGACGATATGGTGCAAACCGGCAAGCGTCACGATTTTTTAAATCGCTGGACCGCGGGTTTTGATAATGACGGAAAATTACTCGGCGTGGATATGTTGCTCGCAGGCAAATGTGGTTTCTCGCCGGATTTGTCGGAAGGCATTGTCGATCGCGCTATGTTCCATGCCGATAATGCGTATTTTTTAAATAGCGCGCGCATCCTCGGTTTGCGCTGCAAAACCCACACAGTTTCCAACACGGCGTTTCGCGGCTTTGGCGGTCCGAAGGGAATGATGGCGATTGAAACCCTGATGGAAGATATAGCGCGCAAACTGGGCAAAGATCCGCTCGATGTGCGCAAACTAAATCTCTATCAACCGGGCGCCGATGAAACGCCCTACGGCCAAAAAATTGAGCAGCATATTTTGCCGGCGTTAATCGAACAGTTGGAAAAAAATTCGGCGTACCGTGCGCGCCGCGCGCGCATTACCGAATTTAATAAAACCCATCGCCAATTGAAAAAAGGCCTGGCACTCACGCCGGTAAAATTTGGTATTTCATTTACTGCCAAGCATCTCAACCAGGCGGGCGCGCTGCTGCAAATCTATACCGATGGCAGCATGCTGATTAACCATGGTGGAACGGAAATGGGGCAGGGCCTGTACACCAAAATCCAGCAAATTGTTGCCAGTGCGTTTGGGGTCAGTGTGAACCGGGTGATGGTGTCATCAACCCGTACTGACAAAGTACCCAATACCTCGCCCACGGCGGCATCATCAGGAACCGATTTAAATGGCATGGCCGCCAAAGATGCGTGCGACAGGATCAAAGCCGATTTAATTGCTTTCGCGTGTGAACATTTCAAACTCAGCGCCGAGCAAATTGTATTTGGAAATGATGTGGTGGTGCTCGGCGAACAGCAATTGGATTTCCCGGCGTTTATCAAGCTGGCGTATTTAAATCGCATACCACTTTCAGCAACCGGCCACTATCGCACACCAAAAATTCACTACGACCGCGCCACCGCCAAAGGCCAACCATTTTTATATTTCGCTAATGGCGCTGCGGTTGCAGAAGTAACGCTCGACTGCATGACCGGTGAATACAAAGTGGATCAAATTGATGTGCTACACGATGTGGGCAAGTCATTAAATCCGGCGATTGATATCGGCCAGATTGAAGGCGGATTTGTGCAAGGCATGGGCTGGCTCACCACCGAGGAATTATTGTGGGATGACAAAGGCCGCGTTATTTCCAACAGTCCGGCGAATTACAAAATTCCCACCGCGTTTGATGTGCCGGAAAAATTTAATGTCGAATTATTCGATGAGCCCAATCTGGAAAACACCATTCATTTGTCCAAAGCCGTCGGTGAACCGCCGTTAATGTTGGCGATTTCGGTGTGGGCCGCGTTGCGCGATGCGTGCAGCAGCACCGCGAATTATCAATTCAGCCCACGGCTGGATACACCGGCAACACCCGAGCGAATTTATTGGGCGCTGCAAGAGTGCATCGCATTTAATGAAGCAAACTCAGCGGAGGTATCCACATGAGTTTATTAACCTGGTCGGCCGCAATCCAACATTGCCAACAAGCGGGCGAGGCCTATGTGATTGCGACAGTGATCAACACCCAAGGCTCAACCCCGCGCGATGGCGGCAGCAAAATGGTGATCACCGCCGCTACTACTTATGACACTATCGGCGGTGGCCAGCTGGAATTTTTGCTGGTGCAGCAAGCGCGCGAACTTATCGCGCACAATAAAACCTGCCAATTGTTAAAACCCATTCCTCTCGCCGCCGAAGCGGCACAATGTTGCGGTGGCAATGTCACGGTGATGCTGGAGTCTTTTGCCGCATGCCAGTGGCAAATCGCGCTTTTTGGTGCGGGGCATGTGTGCCAATCGCTGGTGACAATTCTTGCGGGCCTGCCGTGCCAGGTGCGCGTGATTGATAATCGCCGCGAATTGATGACACAACCCTTGCCGGCAAATTGCCGCTATGAATTTCACGCAGATCCGGCGGATGCAATTGCACAATTACCCGCTGCTTCCTGGGTGGTTATTTTTACCCACGACCACGCGCTGGATTTTTCATTGTGCCAAACCCTGCTGCGCGATCAGCGCTACGCTTATGCCGGCATGATCGGCTCCGCCACTAAAGCTTTACGTTTTCGTAAACGTTTGGCCGATGCGGGATTTGCGGCTACTGCTATCGACAGCATTCACAGCCCTATAGGTTTGCCCGAGGTAAAAGGCAAATTGCCGATGGAAGTTGCAGTATCCATCGCCGCGCAATTGCAGAGCCTCTATTACCAACAAATGCCAGCGACCAGCGCGCGCTCAAGTTCCTGGCGCGAAATAAAAACCCTACTCCAAACCAAACAAGCGACGCACATTGTGTGCGAATAAATCATCACGGGGATTGCAATGCTGTTGGAAGAATTTAACCAATTGCCTGCTGTGGATGCTGTAAGCGCACTCTATGGTTGCTGCCATTGCCAGACCTGGGCGGAAGCAGTAAGCGCAGCGCGTCCTTTTGCGAGCATTGACGATTTGCAAACCCGCGCGCAGTACGTGTGGCAACAGGCAAGCGAAGCAGAAATTCTCGAGGCTTTTGGCGGGCACGCGCGCATTGGCGATGTGGAATTATTGCGCTCGCGCTACGCGGGGCGCGCGACCCAGGAGCAGGGGCAAGTTTTGCAGGCGAGCGAAGCGGTAATTCAAGAGCTCTATCGGTTAAATATTGAATATGAACAAAAAAATGGATTTATTTTTATTGTCTGCGCCAGCGGAAAATCCGCAGAAGAAATGCTGGGCTTGCTAAAAGCCCGCATTGATAATCCGCGCGAGCGCGAATTAACAAATGGCGCGCGCGAACAGGGTGAAATTACTCGCCTCAGGTTGGCAAAATTAATTGATCCTTGCTGATTAAATAGCAATTTACATTCAAGGGCGATCATGTGATGACGAAAGCTGCGATTACTACCCATATTTTAAATCTTGAGTCGGGCAAACCTGCTGCCAATGTGCGTGTCACCCTGCATAAATCCAGTGGCGGTTTTGCCATCGCCAGCGCGCTTACCGATAGCGATGGCCGAATTATGCAGTGGGATGAAAATTTTGAACTGCAGCCGGATATTTACCATTTGAAATTTGCTATTGGCGACTGGTATGCCAAGCAGGAGCGCAGCAGTTTTTATCCGGAAATTAAAATCAGTTTTCAGGTAGTGAATGTGCATGAGCATTACCACGTGCCCTTATTGCTTAATGCCCATGGCTATTCAACCTATCGCGGCAGTTAGGTTAAGCGAGTTTGGTGTTGTTGCATAAGCGGGTAATTATTGTGGTCGTTATTTCTGTTGTTAAGGCTGTGTATGAGTTCTTCTGAGGTCAGCGCATTTCGCGCAAAAATTTTACATTTCACTGCAATGCCTGATCCACTCAGCGGAGCGGGGATAGAATATTTTGAAGACGGTGTGTTGCTGGTAGAAGATGGTCGTGTTAAAGCACTTGGCAGTGCGGAGGTTATGGCGCAGCAAGGTGTGGATTTAGCGCGGTGCCAGCATTTTCCCGATCATTTATTAATGCCCGGTTTTATCGACAGCCACATCCATTACCCACAAACCAGTGTCATCGCATCTTACGGCGAACAATTGCTGGATTGGCTTAACAATTATACGTTTCCCACCGAGCTGCAATTTTCCGATCCGCAATTTGCGGCGGTTGCGGCCGATGCTTTTTTGAAATTCTTGCTGCAAAACGGCACCACCAGCGCGATGGTGTACACCACGGTTTTTGCGCAATCCACCCATGCTTTTTTTTCTGCCGCTGAAAAAATGAACCTGCGCATGATCGCTGGCAAGGTGATGATGGATCGCCATGCTCCGGCAGGATTGTTGGATACACCAGCGAGCAGCGATGTAGATTGCCGGCAATTAATTGAGCGCTGGCATAACACGCAACGATTGCATTACGCACTCACGCCGCGTTTTGCACCTACCAGTACACCCGAGCAATTAACGGTGGCGGGAAAACTTTATTGCGCTTATCCGGATTTGTATTTGCAAACCCATCTCTCCGAAAACCAGCAGGAAATTGCCTGGATAAAAACACTTTATCCCAAGGCGCGCGATTATCTGGATGTATACGATCACTACGGTTTGCTCGGACCGCGCAGCATATTTGGCCACGGTATCCATTTAAGTGATTTGGAAATCGAACGTTTAAAACAAACCCAATCGGGCATCGCGTTTTGCCCTACATCAAATTTGTTTCTCGGTAGTGGCTTACTCGATATGGCGCGTTTGGAGGACGCTGGAATTCCCGTCAGCCTCGCCACTGACGTAGGTGGTGGCACCAGTTTTTCACAACTGCGAACTCTGGCTGAAGCTTACAAAGTGCTGCAGCTACAGGGACAAAATCTGCATCCACTAAAAGGTTTCTATATGGCGACTTTGGGTAATGCGCGCGCCCTGCAATTGGATCATTGCATCGGCAATTTTGAACAGGGAAAAGAGGCAGATTTTATTCTTATCAATTTGAGTGCAACACCATTACAAGCATTGCGCCAGGAGCACGCGCAAACCTTGTCGGAAAAATTATTTGCATTAATGACGCTCGGCGATGAACACAATATCGCGCGCACCTACATTATGGGTAAGTTGGTATTTGAACGTGTTGCAGCGGCGCAAGGAACCTTAGTATGGACGGATTAATTGGTAGTGGTGTAATTCTTGAGTGGCTTAATCTTGCGTTTCGTTTTTTCCATGTGGTTGCTGCCATCGCCTGGATTGGCGCTTCGTTTTATTTTATCTGGCTGGATTTAAGCCTGCGTGAGCCGCCGCAATGGAAGCAGGATCAAGGCGTGAAAGGTGATTTATGGGCTATTCACGGCGGCGGTATTTATGAAGTGGCCAAATACCAATTGCGCCCGCAAGTCATGCCGCAAAAGCTTCACTGGTTTAAATGGGAGGCCTATAGCACCTGGCTCAGTGGTACCGGCTTATTAATTTTAATGTATTACCTGCAAGCGCAAACCTATCTGGTAGGGTACAACACAATTATTCAATCGCCGGGCTGGGCGGTATTGGCAAGCATCAGTTTTTTAGTGGGTGCGCAATTAATTTATGAATTGCTGTTGCGTACAAGTTTGGTAAAAAAAGGCTTGGTGTTTGCGATTGTACTGTTGTTGCTCATTAGTGCGGCGAGCTATTTGGCGCACAGTTTATTTTCGCCGCGCGCCGCCTATTTACACATAGGGGCAATGATCGCCACCTGGATGGCCGGCAATGTTTTCTGGGGAATTATGCCGGCACAGAGAAAATTTATTGCAGCGGTTACCAATAACGAAGCGCCGGATACCCGCGCAATGGCGTTTGCAAAATTGCGCTCAACCCACAACAACTATTTAACCTTACCGGTAGTGTTTTGTATGCTCAGTAATCATTATCCATTTATCTATGGGCATGAGTATGCATGGCTGGCGTTAGTGGCGATTGGCTCTTCATTGGCGTGGGCGCGTCACTTTTTTAACCTCAAACATTTGGGTGTTGTTAAACCCTATATTCTGGTTACCAGTTTCATCGCACTGATTTTTATTGGCTGGTTGATGTCGATTTCCAATGTAAACAAAGTGAATGCAGCAAAAACTGTTGCAGTGGAAACCACACTTGCGCAAGTGGAAGCAGGTGCGGATGCCGGGGTGATAACGGCGAGTGTCGACGAAAAAATAACGCAGCTGGTGCAAGTGCACTGTACTAATTGCCATGCAGTAACACCTATCCAACCTGGTTTTAATGCACCGCCAGCAGGCTTGATACTGGATTCAGCGGCGCAGCTTTCTGCGCAAAAAATCCGCGCGTTACCGGCCTTGTCGTCCGGTTATATGCCATTGGGAAATTTTCACCAGATGACTGACCTTGAACGCAAAACGCTGGTCGATTGGTTAAACGCGCAATAAAAAATTGGAAATATTTTTATGGTCGCTTATGTGATTGTCGATATAGAAGTCCACAACGCTGAAAAATATAAAGAGTACCTCGCCAAAATTACGCCGACAGTTTTTGCTTGTAACGGCCGCTATCTAGTGCGCGGTGCAAACTCACAGGTGATTAGCGGTGCCTGGCAACCTAAACGTTTAGTGGTGATGGAATTTCCTGACCTCGCTACGGCCAATCATTGGGCGACTTGTGCGGAATACGCGCCGATCCACGCGCTGCGTAACGCTAATGCCAGTGCGAATATGATTATTGTTGAGGGCAGTGTGGATTTTGTTGGCTAATTGCTGATGCGGAAAGATGAGTAAAATAATGGTGCGACGCAATTGCGCAGCACCGCATTTTCAAACGCTGGATTTCATCACCAGGTAGAGCCGGCCTGAATATAATAGGCAGTCTCTTCCGGACCGCGGGCAACATCAATACCCATGTTCATGCCATAGCGTTTTGCGATCAAATAACGAAAGCCAACGCCATAGCTGTCAATATTTTCTGCATCATTCAAATCGCTAAAACTGTCCGCGGTGCGGCCAATACCGGTGAACGCCAGATATTTCCAACGCATTTTAGGTTTATAGCTGACTTCGGTTTCTATCACTGCAACACTATTGCCTTGATAGCGTGTTCGGGAAATGCCGCGCAGGTTAATTGTTGGTGGGATATAAGCGGGTAGATTTTTAGTGTCGCTACTTAAACCATCGTATTGCAGGCGCAGATTAAAATAGAATTGATCCGTCAGTTGCCAATAATTAAGTGCGGTCAGGCGATAGGTTTCATAATCGTAATCGCTGCCAATACCGTCGGCAAACCAGAGATATTCTGCGCGGTAGTTGTAGCCTTTTTCCGGATTCATTGGATTGTTGCGCGAGTCATATTCAACTACAGGACCGAGGCCAGATGTGGTGACAGTGCGATTCAATTGATCATTTAAATAATCAATAATCGCAGCCTGATTTTCAGTGAGGTCATCGGTAGAAAATGGGTGTGCCAATTCCACATCGGCATGGTGGTAGATTTGTCGCCCGCCGGCAAACCAGTGTGAACCGGCCACTTTAAACTTAAGTTCCTGTATTGCACCCGGCCCTTCAATATTCAGTTCGATTGGCTTGGGCAAATCCATGCTGCCCACTGAATAAAATTCAAGGTTGGCAGAAGGGTAGCCCACAAAGCCTTTATAGCGGATGGTGTCATTGCGCCAAAAACCTATGTGGCCGCCACCGCCAAACCAAGTGCCGTTGTCAGTACCACCGCCCGCCAGAATCGAAATATTTTCCGGCACCAATCCGCCATGGGTAACGCGCATTTTTTTTTGCTCCGGGGTCTCGTGAAAAAACACACCGGCAACAGCCGCACCATAACCTACTGCTGGCTCGGTGATAATGGCGGGAATAGGAAGAAAGCCACCAGGTACTGTGGAGAGATATTTGCTCATGTCGAGCATGCCATCATCCGGGTCGATCATGTATTCACTGAAAAATGAAGCATGGGCCCCGGCAGCGGGTAAACACAGCAGTGTTAACAAGCGGAGGCGAAACGCAATCGATCTAGCAGGTACCATAAAACTCTCCTTTGCACCGATTAACCAGCAGAACAATCAAAAAATCCAGAATATCCTCAGTGTATTTCAGTAAAGTGCATTCTGGCGAAATTGGCGAGGAATTAACAAAAATTATGAATATACGTAAAGCCTCACTGGATGAGTTGGCAAAAATACATAACCAGATAGGTGAGCTTTCGGCGATTGCCGGTAGCGATTATTTTTCTGAGCGTATTGGGGCCAACGAGTGGCTCGCATTGATAGCTGA
>DATIGS010000018.1:0-28484 GCA_035481425.1 Cellvibrio sp.
GCACAATATCGGCAAGGTGGATAAAAACCGCGTGATGGTATTGCGCACCGGCAGCAACTACACCATGCCACCACCGGGTGTAACTGCAGTTGATAACCTGCTGGCGGAAAATGAAGGCTATGCTGGATTAGATGCTTCGCTCGAATCAGCGTACATTGTCGGCACTGCGGTGATGGATAAAATCCTCGGTAACTGGACTATCTACAAAGACAAGATTCCTACACCGGCGGATTTGAAATAGTTTTTTTATTGGGTTATTGCACGATCCCGGAGAGCTTGCGGTGTTCTCTCTGAGACCGTCTGAGGCATGGATGCCGAAGATGAGCCTACATGGATGTATTCACGGCGTGTCTCAGAGGGAACGCCGTAAGCTCTGATTCGCCCGGTAAGTTACCCTCAAAGGTTTTGACATGTCGCTCGATCAACGCGTCTTCGCATGGCGCGGTTCTTACACCAATCCCCGCGCAGGTTCAGGTAGCCTCGCTGGCCTGCGGCTGGGAGTTAAGGATTTATTCCACATCGCCGGTTTACCCACGGCGGCAGGAAATCCTGACTGGCTGGCCAGTCATCCGATTCCTGAGCACACATCACCGGTGGTCACGCAATTGCTCGACGCCGGTGTCGAGCTGGTCGGTAAAACCCAAACCGATGAACTTGCCTATAGCCTCAATGGTTTGAATATCCACTATGGCGCGCCGCTCAATCCGCTTAATCCAGACCGATTGCCGGGCGGTTCATCGAGCGGCTCAGCAGTAGCTGTGGCGGCGGGCAATATTGATATAGGCCTGGGCACAGATACCGGCGGATCGATTCGCGTACCCGCCAGCTACAACGGCCTGTTCGGGATTCGCACCACCCACGGTCTCATTAGCAGCGAGCAGATGGTGCCACTCGCGCCCCTGTTCGATACGGTCGGCTGGTTCGCGCGCGACGCCCGCACCCTGGCGCGTGTAGGCGAAGTGCTGCTGCCTGATCACCTTTCACGCCAGTTTCCCAACAAGCCGATCTCTACCCAACAAAGGTCAGGCTCGCTGCGTATCGCCCTGTTACTGCCCTTACAAAATGGCGCGCTCTGGACACCTGCGCACCAGGACTGGTTAAAGCAGCAATCGCTGCTCACCGGTTTTAAACCTATCCTGCTCAATAGCGACTGGCTCAGCCGCGCCAGCCAGTGTTTCCGCACCCTGCAGGGGCGGGCGATCTGGCAGACCCACGGCGATTGGATCAGCACGCACAAGCCGACCTTCGCGCCCGATATCCAAGCCCGCTTCCAGTGGTGTGCGACCCTGACCGAAGCCGACCAATTGGCCGCCGAAGCGGAGCGCGCGCGATTGCAAGCGGATATCGACAGCTGGTTTACCGATGTGGATCTGGTACTCCTGCCCACCACGCCGGGTGCCGCCCCCTTGCTCGGCGCTGACCCCGAATGGATGGATAACTACCGCAGCCAGTTGATGGGCCTGACCGCACCCGCCGGTTTGGCCGGGCTGCCGCAAGTTCACCTGCCGGTATTGAGCGAGCAGGGCGCCCCTTGCGGCGTCTCCCTGCTCGGCAAGCGCGGTGCCGACAAAGCGCTGTTGCAATTGGCCATTGAGCTGTGCGCCGCAAGCGGAGATGCGCCATGAGCCATTCGGTCGCCTTCAGCGCTCCGCATGCGCAGGCCGCAGAAATCGGTTTGAAGGTATTGCGCGAAGGCGGCAGCGCGGTGGACGCGATGATCGCCGCTGCCGCTGCCATCAGTGTGCTCTATCCGCATATGAACAGCTTGGCGGGTGATGGCTTCTGGCTGATCCATAGGCCCGGCGCTGAACCCGTCGCCATTGACGCCTGCGGTTGCGCGGCGCAAATGGCGAGTATTGATTGGTACAAAAGTAAGGGGTTTGAACAGATTCCCAGCCGCGGCGCGCTCGCCACCGTCAACATGGGCGGCACCCTGGCTGGCTGGCAAACCGCACGCGTGATCAGCTCCAGCAAAACGCCCCTGAGCCGTTTGCTGGCACCGGCGATTGCGCTGGCGCGCGATGGCATTGAGGTCACCCACAGCCTTGCCGCCGCCAGCCGCAAGGTCGCCAACGAACTGGCAGGCGAGTCGGAATACCAGCGGGTATTTATGCCCAATGGCCGCCCCTTGGAAGAGGGCGAAACCCTGACCAACCGCGACCTGGCCAATACCCTGACCATGTTGGTGGTGCAGGGGCTGGAGTCGGCCTACAGCGGCGAACTGGCGGCGCATATCGCCAGCGAACTGGAAAAACTGGGCAGCCCGCTGCGGCTGGCAGACTTGCAGAACTACCGCGCAGCGGTGGTAAAACCCCTGTCGGTAGCCACTCGTTTTGGTCGCTGCTACAACCTGCCGGCGCCTACGCAGGGCGTAGCGTCGCTGTTGATCCTGGCTATTTACGATCGCCTCTACCAATCCGGTTGGACGGAAGCAGAGCGCGTGCACGGGCTGATCGAGGCCACCAAGCTGGCCTTTATGGTGCGCGACCGCGAAGTGGCCGATCCGCGCCGCTTGGGCGAAGGCTGGGCCGGGCTCTTAACGGATGAACACATCGACCAGCTGGTGCAGCGCGTAGCCACAACTGCCTTGCCCTGGCCGCAAGTTGCCGAGCCGGGCGATACGGTGTGGATGGGCTGTGTGGATAGCACCGGCACGATGGTTAGTTTTATCCAAAGCATTTATTGGGAATTCGGTTCCGGCCTAGTGGTTCCGGGGACGGGGCTGGTGTGGAATAACCGCGGTGTGGGCTTCAGCCTGGACGCGGCGCACCGCAATGCGCTCGCGCCCGGCTTCAAACCATTCCACACCCTCAACCCGGCGCTGGCGGTATTACATGACGGTCGCCGCATCAGCTATGGCACTATGGGCGGCGAAGGCCAGCCACAAACCCAGGCGGCGCTGCTTACGCGCTATCTGTACGATGGTTTGTCGCTGGATGAAGCAATCAGCCGTGGGCGCTGGCTACTTGGCCGCACCTGGGGCGATAACAATCACGATTTGAAAATGGAGCAGGATTTGTTCGAGAAGTTGGGAAAAACATTAGTGGCGCGCGCGCATGCGATCAAACCGGTTCCGGCGCGCAGTGAAATCATGGGACATGCGGGGGCGGTGGTCAGTTTCGCTGACTGCCATGCACTGGCGGCGAGCGATCCGCGCAGCGATGGCGCCGGCCTGGTCGCCGATGCTTTGGCAGGAATGGGGCGAGTGCAATGAATGAGTTTTTAAGCCAATGGCTGCCCACCATCGCCGCCATGTTGCTCACCGGCGCCTGTGCCGGAATCCTTGCCGGTCTGCTCGGCGTCGGCGGTGGCATTGTCATAGTGCCGGTGTTGTTTTTTGTGTTGCAAAGTTCAGGGGTGAGCGCCGCAACCGCAATGCTGGTGGCTACTGCCACGTCATTACTGGTGATTGTGCCGACCAGTATTTCCTCGCTGCGCGCGCACCATAAACGCGGCAATGTGGATTGGGACCTGCTCAAGCGCTGGTGGCCCTTTATGGTGGTGGGTGTAATTGCCGGCAGCGCATTTGCATTGAAAGTAAAAGGCGAAGTGACCAGCGCCATCTTCGGTGTGGTCGCCTTATTAGTCGCCGCAAATATGTTATTCCGCGCGAAAGCAGCGCCTATCGCGCAGCAATTGCCTGGCACGGCCGGGCAGGGCGCAATGGCGGGCACCGTGGGATTTTTCTCGGTAATGATGGGTGTTGGCGGCGGCACTATTGGCGTGCCCTTATTAACTGCCTGCAATTACCCGCCGCATCGCGCGGTGGGCACCGCCTCCTGTTTTGGATTGCTGATTTCCATTCCCGGCGCGTTGGCGATGCTGTTTGCAACCACGCCCGCCGATGCACCGGAAGGCATGATCGGCATGGTGAATTTACCCGGCTTCTTATTGATCGTTCCGCTCACTGTTTTACTCGCACCGGTCGGTGCCTGGATCGGTTCCAAACTTGAACCCATTATGTTGAAGCGGGTGTTCGCGGTTTTTTTATGCATCAGCGGCGGCCGCATGTTGATGCAGGTATTTGCAACCTGATCCATTTTTTTCGCACGAAGCCTTCGTGTTTTGCCGGAGTTTTGTAATGTCTGATTTGTACCGCGTCGATCCATCGCTGTTGCGCCCATTCTCGCCCCCGCCGCGTTTATTGATGGGGCCGGGGCCGATTACCGTAGACCCGCGTGTACTGCGCGCTATGTCGGCGCAACTCATCGGCCAATACGATCCGGCGATGACGCAATGCATGAACGACACTATGGCTCTGTACCGCGGTGTATTCAAAACCAAAAACCAATGGACGCTACTAATTGACGGGACTTCGCGCGCGGGCATTGAAGCCGTATTAATTTCACTGCTCGAACCGGGCGATAAAATATTGGTGCCGGTGTTCGGGCGCTTTGGCCATTTGCTGTGTGAAATTGCCGAGCGCTGCGGCGCTGAAGTACATCAAATCCTTAAAGCCTGGGGCGAAGTATTTACACCCGACGAAATCGAAGACGCGATAAAAAAAGTCCAACCCAAAGTACTCGCGATAGTGCAGGGCGATACCTCCACCACCATGCTGCAACCGCTCGAACACCTCGGCGAGATTTGCGCGCGCTACGGCGTTTTATTTTATTCCGACGCAACCGCGTCAATCGCGGGCAATCCATTTAATAGCGATGACTGGCAACTGGATGCAGTGTCGGTCGGCTTGCAAAAATGCCTGGGCGGACCCTCGGGTAGCGCGCCCATCACGCTCAGCGATAAAGCGGTAAGTAGCATCCGCAAACGCCGCCATATCGAAGCGGGAATTCGCACCGAAAATCATATCGCTGGCAGCGGCCGTCGCATCGCGTCGAATTATTTTGATTTGGGCATGATCATGGATTATTGGGGCGAAGAGCGCCTCAACCATCACACCGAAGCCACCACCATGCTCTACGGCGCACGCGAATGTGCGCGGATTTTATTGGAAGAAGGTATCGATAACGCCATCGCCCGCCATCAATTACACGGCGCCGCTATGGCACAGGGTTTGGCCGCGATGAATTTGAAATTGTTCGGCGACCTGTCCCACAAAATGCACAACGTTGTGGGCGTTTATATTCCCGAAGGCGTTGCAGGCGAAGCGGTGCGCAGCAGCATGCTCAATGATTTTGGAATTGAAATAGGCACTTCATTTGGCCCGCTGCACGGAAAAATCTGGCGCATCGGCACCATGGGTTACAACGCGCGCAAAGATGCCGTATTGCAAACGCTCAGCGCACTTGAAGCAGTATTGCAGCGCGCTGGCCATACCCATACCGCTAACGCGGGTGTGGACACGGCGCTGGACATTTATGCCAAACAATCCGGCGTTTAATAAATCGACAGAATTTTTTGAAAGGGGAGCAACGATGATTCCATCGGTAATTACACCGGATTTTTCCGGCGTGCCCAACTTGAATGAATTGGCATCGCGCGAATTCCTCGCGGGCTTGCCCAAAGCCGAATTGCATATGCATCTCGATGGCGCGCTATCGCCGGCAATGATGTTTGCACTGGGTAAACGCAACCAGGTGAATTTGCCTTACACCAGTGTGGAAGAAATTGAAGCCGCCTACCAATTCACCAATTTGCAAAGTTTTCTGGATTTGCTCTACCAGGGCGCCTCTGTATTAAAACACGAGCAGGATTTTTACGATCTCACGCGCGATTACTTTGCAAAGTGCAAAGAAGATAATGTGCTGCACACCGAATTATCCTTCGACCCGCAAAGCCACACGGAACGCGGTATTCCCTTCGCGACCGTGATCAGCGGAATTTTGCGCGCGATGGACGATGCCAAAAAAGAATGGGGCATCAGCTCAAAACTGGTGATGGATTTTTTGCGTCACCTGAGCGCGGACAGCGCGATGAAAACGCTGGAAGAATCCCTGCCCTGGAAAGACAAGATTATCGCCGTAGGTTTGGATAGCTCCGAAGTTGGCCATCCCCCGAGTAAATTTACCGAAGTCTTTGCGCGCGCCCGCGCTGAAGGTTATCGCATAGTCGCCCACGCCGGCGAAGAAGGTCCGCCGAGTTATATTTGGGAGGCCATTGAATTGCTCAAAGTAGAACGCATCGACCATGGCGTGCGTTCGGATGAAGATCCGAAATTGATGGAATACCTGCGCGAAAAACAAATCCCGCTGACGGTGTGCCCGCTATCAAACGTGCGTTTGTGTGTGTACGGAAAAATGGCCGATCACAATGTATTTAATTTGATGAACGCCGGCTTGCGCGTGATGATCAACTCCGATGACCCGACATATTTCGGTGGCTATCTCAACGACAATTATTTCGCGCTCGCCGATGCATTTCCTCTCACTCGCGAACAGGCGTTGTTATTAGCGCACAATAGTTTCACCTCCAGTTTTATCAGCGATGGTGAAAAAACGGGATTTATTAAAGAGTTGGTTAGCTACGCCAAAAATTTTCATTAAGTTGTCTTTAACGCGTCGCTAAAAACTGAAATGTTTGCCATGCAGTGAGAGGATGTTGTTTGTTGTGCGACCGTCTGAGGCATGGATGCCGAAGATGAGCCTACAGGGAAGTATTCACGGCGTGTCGCACAATAAATAGCATCCTCGTAACGCCACCAACCAAATCGGAAGCCCATCTTGAACGACATTTCTTTCAATGCTCTCGCCAAAATCGTGATGAACTGGTGCGACCAACTCGCCGCCATCAGTTCGAACCCTGACAATATCAGCCGGTTTTATTTAACGCCCGAGCATAAACGCTGCAACGAACAGATTGCACAATGGATGCAAGATGCGGGCATGGAAACCTGGGTCGATGCCGCGGGCAATTTGTGTGGCCGCTACGAAGCACAAGATCACTGCGCTAAAACCTTGCTGCTCGCCTCGCATCTGGACACTATTCCCAATGCCGGCGCCTACGATGGAATTCTCGGCGTATTAGTCGCCATAGCCGCAGTAAAAATACTTAACGACAGCAATACTCGTTTGCCATTTGCCATCGACGTCATCGGTTTTGGCGATGAAGAAGGCACGCGTTTTGGCAGCACATTATTGGGCAGTCGCGCAGTCGCGGGCACATGGAACCCCGACTGGTGGCAATTAAACGATCGCAATGGCGTCAGTTTGCAGCAAGCCTTTATTGATTTTGGATTGTCGCCCGATGAAATAAAAAATGCCGCGCGCGCACCGGACGATATCCTCGCCTACCTTGAAGTACATATCGAACAAGGCCCGGTATTGGAGGATGAAAATCTCGCACTCGGGATAGTGACCTCCATTGCCGGCGCGCGCCGTTTTTCCATCGACATCAGCGGCTATGCCGGCCACGCCGGAACAGTGCCCATGAATATGCGCAAAGATGCACTGGTCGGTGCTGCACTCGGCATCGTAAAAATCGAAACTATTGCCAAAGAATATAATCTAGTCGCAACGGTTGGAAAAATTTCCTGCGGGCCGGGCGCCGTCAACGTCATTCCCGGCCACGCCAGTTTCACTATCGACATTCGCTCCGGCGACGATCAATTGCGCGACCAGGCGCTGGCAAAAATCCAGCACGAACTGGATATGATTTGCGTCGCGCGCGGGCTCTCTGCGCGCTGGCAAGAAATTCATAATGCACCGGCTGTGGTATGCGCGGACTGGATTCAGGAACTGCAAACCAGCGTGTTGTGCGATATGGACGTAACGCCCTATAAATTAATGAGCGGCGCTGGCCATGATGCGATGGCGCTCGCCGATAGTTGCGCAGTCGCTATGTATTTTGTGCGCTGCAAAGGTGGGGTAAGTCATCATCCCGATGAATCTGTGACAGAAGCCGACGTCGCATTGGCGATAGAAGCACTCAGTCGCACGCTGGAAAAATTGTCACAATAAAACAAAATACTAGAGGCTCATCATGGATAAACTGTATATCACCGCCAATGAATTGTTGTTGGATTCATTCAAGTTGGCCGAGCAAATTTTCCAGCGCGGTTATCGCCCGCATTTTATTGTCGGTGTATGGCGCGGCGGCTCGCCCGTGGGAATTGCGGTGCAGGAATACCTGGAATATGTCGGCGTGCAAACGGACCACATCGCGATCCGCACCTCGTCTTATTACGGCATTGATAAACAGAGCAAAGATATACGCGTACACGGTTTGGATTACATTGTGAAAAATGTGGATGCCGACCAGGAATTATTAATTGTCGATGATGTATTTGATTCGGGCCGCTCGATTAAAGCAGTGATCGATGAGATCAGGCGCAAGTCGCGCCGCAATGCGCCCAACTCGATCAAGGTTGCCACTCCCTGGTACAAACCCACGCGCAACGTCACTGATATCAAACCGGATTTTTACGTGCACGCCACCGACCGCTGGTTGGTATTCCCGCATGAGCTTTGCGGTCTGACGCCGCAGGAAATATTGCACGGCAAAGGCAGCGAAATTGCCGATACCATTGCGCGCGCAACCAATACCAGCCAATTTAAGGGCGAATAATATAATCCGCAATCACGCGCAGCTCTTAATTATCGGCGACTATGCAATTGCGCCCTTGTTGTTTCGCCAGATACAAACGTCGATCAACCTGGTTAATAAAATCCAATAGCTGATCGTTTTGGCCGGGCACGATAGTACCTACGCCGAGGCTAATGCTCAGCCAAGGACTAATGCTGGATTTGGCGTGGGGAATTTGTAATCTAATAATCGCCTCGCGGCAGCGCTCCGCAACTGCGGCAGCGGCTTCTGCGTCACTTTCCGGTATTACCAAAACAAATTCTTCGCCACCAAAACGCGCAACAAAATCCCGCGCCCGTGCGACTGATTCATTCAGCGCTTTGCTGACCGCTTTGAGGCAATCATCGCCCTGCAAATGGCCATAGTGGTCGTTGTATTGTTTGAAATAATCTATATCAACCATGATCAACGACAGGGGCTTACCGGTGCGTTTGGCATTGCGCCATTCAATTTCCATTGATAAATCAAATTTGCGGCGGTTGGCCAAACCGGTAAGGCCATCTTTGAATGAGAGCTGCTCCAATTCCTTTTGTAGATCCATCAGTTTTTGTTCGGTTTGTTTGCGCTCGGTGATATCGAACATAAATCCAATTAATGAATCCACTTCGCCATTGGGCTTGCGCACTACATGCACCACATCGCGAATCCACACGAAGCGGCCATCTTTGGTGAGCGCGCGATAATCCGCTTCGTGGTCAACGCCGGCCTGCGATTGGCTCACACAAAAGTTGACCACGCGATCGCGATCTTCTTCATGCATGCGCTCTGCCCAATCTTGCACGCCGACCCAACTGGTCGGCTCCCAGCCGAGCAATTCTTCAATTTGCGGGCCTATATATGCAAAGGTCAGCGTGCTCCAATCGATTTTCCACGGAATTGCCTTGGTGGATTCCAATAGGGTTTTATAAACGCTGGGGTCATCTTCCAACCGCTGGCTCATGTCTGGCTCCGTTACAATAATATGTTGAATTGTATGCCAGATGTACGGAGGCGGCTAATACATAATCCTTCTATACAGAATTAAAAGTGCCAATGCGCTTTTGGTTGGCGACAGTTTGGACACAACAAAATAGTTTAGCGATTCAATGTTTCGGAAAAGTTTTTGAAAATCCTGGCCGGGTCGGTAGACCGGCAAACGTTGATGGCGGGATAGGTTTTATCTTTGACCAGGGTGCCAGCAGTTTTTGCATCCAGATGCATACGCGTTTGCCCATCCCAAATTCTATCGGGCATGTTTTTGTCCGTAGTTTGCAGCCAGGGCCTGGACGTTGTTTGGTAGACGGCGCGCAGGTTTTGCTGATCGCCTTTGCAGAGTGTTGGCTCCATCGCAATTATTACCGACAAGGTATCCCAAAAATAATATTCGTTGCTGGCAATAAACCAATCATTTTTATCCAGCACAGCATCCCAGAATTTTGCGGAATTGGTCGTGGCGGATTTTTTAAAGTCGGCGGCGATTTGGGGTGTAACCCGCACCGAGTTGGTGACATCAAGCCCGACTAATACAATCGGCAATTTCGCCGCAAGTACTTTGTCTGCTGCGACCGGGTCGATAAAAAAATTCCACTCCGCGGTGGTGTTGGGGTGACCTTTGGTAAACAGCGGCACAATAATATTGCCCGGTGCATCGACAGTCCCGCCCATAATTACCAGCTGCGCAATTTTGTTTTTGTCCTGCGGATATTTTTCCAGCCACTGTGCAATATTGGTTAAGGGGCCGGTTGCAATCAGCGTGACTTTTTCTTGCGATTTCACTATTCCGTCATGAATCACATCAGCCGCGTGCTTATCGCTAATGGGGCGTGTGCTGGGTGGAATCGCAACGCCGGAAAGCGTATCTGAATCTTTACGCCAGGCTTCCGGAAAAACAAAATAGCCATCAAGCGGATAATCATCACCGCACGCGACCGGAATTGTTTTTTCGGTTTTGCCGGATAAGTCAATCAACGCATTGGTATTTTTCAATCCGGGCTGGCAGCGCGATTCACCGCTGGCGGCAATCGTAATGGCGATTACATCGGCATCAGGATGATGCAGCAAATATAACAGCGCCGCCCAATCATCAATCGCCATGTCGTTGTCAAAAATAATTGGCTTGGATTGAGCTGCGGCACTGATAGCGATCAACGCCATAAATAAATATTTTTTCATTTTGTTTTATCGCTATAAAAATGTTCACTATAAAAGTGGAACCCGCGCCTGTGGGCGCGGGAAATAGCTTATGGATTTGTGCACGAATTATTTCGCCGATGGGATGGTGTTTTGGTATTTAGCCCAATCTTTTATCAATGCTTGCACTACCTGATTACCTAAGCCAAAGGCCGCTTCAATCGCTGGCAACCCCTCGTCCGGATAAGGTGCAGTTGTACTCCATGCGGCGGTTTTGCCCGGTGGCGGAAAGCTGTAATTACTAACAGTGCGCAATACCAAAATCCGATCCGTATCCACTTTTTTGGCTTTGGCTAAACGATACAGTGCCGTCAGGCTGCCGTTATCTTCCATATTGGTAGTCATGAAATTGCTGCTTTTTCCCGCGTGCAAATGCAGCCAGTCGTTGGCCCAATTATTTAACAGCTCCCCATGCCAATAAGTGCTTGAACCGAGGGTGTCGCCGATGGTGACAAAAGGCGTGCGTTGTGCCTGCTCAAAACCGGTGTACTGCGCACGGAATTTTTTCATTGCCGGTGTATCGGCGAGTGGAAAATCTTTGGTGAGCTGATAAGCCCAATCAACAAAAGTTGGATTCAGATTGTAAACAATAGTATCCACTGTCCAGCCGGTCGCCTCCTGGTTGGGTTCTTTGGCCCCGAGCGGAATTAATCCATATTTCCATTCTTTGGGAATTTCACGGCCATCAATTTCATACAGCAAATCACCATCGACAACATGTTTTGCCCATACGCCTGAACCGAGTGATACATCGAGCGGATCACCGCCGCCGATGCCGGCAATGACCCAATAGGCTTTGGATAAATCAAAACGCGGGTCAGTGCCCAGCGCCATAATCGATGAGGTCGCATTGGTTACACCGCCGCCGGTGCAAATAGCGAGCACGCCTGCATCATTCATGTGCAAATCGTAAGCGCCGAGTGGAAACGAAAATTTTTTGTCGAGCTTCAAGCGTTCAATCCAGAGCTGGTATTCACCCGCTTCATCGCCGGTGACGTCACCCTTTTCAAACATACTGACCACAACCACTTTTACGGGAATCGCAGCCTGGGCGCTAAGTGCGAGCAATAAGCTGGCTAACACCAGCGCCACACTGCCGATCAAATTCAACATACATAACCTCAAGTTTTTACTTTTGCATAAACGATTTCAGTAACTTTTACCCGTGCAACAGCTATGCGCAAAGCGCGGACAAAAGTGCTTGGGCATATCTATGCAAAAAATTGCCCATTCGGACAATAAATTTGTAATGTTTTATTGAGAGAAAATTGAACACTGTGCGCGGTGAAAACTGAAATAAAAAAGCCCGCCAAAGCGGGCAAGACTACTACGGAGGAGAACTACAACAACAGCAAAAAACAGGAACAAAAGCAAAGCGAAAATAGGAAGAAGAACACAGCGAAAACAGGAGCAAAAGCACAACGAAAAAGATAAGAAAAAAACAGTTACAAAAACTTAACCCGCATACAATAACCTTGGCTCGCTAAATAAAATTATTGAACAGAATGGTTTTGCAAGTAATCGCCCAGTTGGGTGAGATAAGCTATTTTTTCGCTATCAGATAGCCAGGCCACGCGAAAGGCATTGCCAACCAGGGTTGCGATTTCTTCGCTGCTAAAGTTGCCTTCACGCTGCAACTCGACCAGGTTTTCATTCAGGTACGCACGAAAGTAAGCGGGGTCGTCGGAATTGATGGTGGCGAGCATGCCCTTATCGAGCATAGTGCGGATTTCATTGGAGGTCAGCGACTGCACCACAAAGCGATTGGAGACCGGACACACCGTCAGCCCCAACCCTTTTGCTTTGATTGCTTCGCAAAGCTCATCACTCTCGAGCGAGTTAACGCCGTGGTCAATGCGATCGACGACTATGTCATCCAGGCATTGGCCAATATGTACCAAGGTGTTTTGTTGGTTTACATCGCAGTGCATGGTGAGTTTTAAACCCATTTCGCGCGCTTTTTTAAATACTGCTGCAAATTTTATCGGCGGATTATTTTTTTCATCCGAATCCAGGCCGACGCCAACTAACCATTCGCGATAAGGTTCCGCCATTAATAAATGCTCCATGGCAGATTCCGCGCTCATGTCGCGCAGGAAACACATAATCAGTTGGCTTTTGATGCCGAGTTTTGCTTCTGCATCTTCTTGCGCCGCGCGTATGCCATGCATGATCACACTAAATTCTACGCCGCGGCTGGTATGAGCTTGTGGATCAAAAAACAATTCGACATACACTGTGTTCTGGCTGTAAGCCTTGCTTAAATAATTCCAGGTAAGTTGATAAAAATCCGCTTCATCGCGCAGCACTTTCATCGCGCCGTAATAGATTGTCAGGAATGACGGCAAGTCATAAAAATCATAAGCGGCAATTAATTCTTCGGGAGTCCCGTAGCCCAGCTCAATATTATTTTTGCGGGCGAGTGCAAAACTCAGCTCTGGCTCCAGGGTCCCTTCAAGGTGAACATGTAACTCAGCTTTAGGCATATTTTCGATAAAGGATTGCATCTGCAACTCCGGATAAAAAATGGATAAGCCAATCATCTCTCTAATGCTGTTACAGCAAATTCTGTTCCCGATTTGCTAAACGCGCGAAATTAGCTGACCAAAAAGACAGGAAATAAAAATCCTGACCGAATTGATACTCGCAGGTGCACCGAATTGTTTCGCGCAATAGGCGTTCTGCGCGAATAGCGGTCATTTTGTTTAACGCCGCCAGAAGGATGAGGAAGTGAGAGCGAGGTTGCTGCGGTAGAACCGGAGGGCGCGATAACCGCTGCGATTTGACCTGCTGTTTACAAATTAACCATTGATAAAAAGGACTTTTTTTTCTTTCCGGTATTGACTCAAAAAGCCCAAGCGGGTTTAATACGCGCCTCTTGCAGCCCAGCGTCAATCGCCAGGCAAGCAAGCAGGACACGCCCAGATAGCTCAGTCGGTAGAGCAGTGGATTGAAAATCCTCGTGTCCCTGGTTCGATTCCGGGTCTGGGCACCATACATAAAGTTCAGGTAGTTGCTAAATTACCCGAACGTCTTAAGAAGCCTGCCATTGAGCAGGTTTTTTATTGCCTGCAATTCCCAGCATCATTCTTGAAAGCCCAAATCTTTAGGGTTATCGTTAGGGTTATCTTAAGTTCGGTCATTTGTGATGACCCTAAAAGGAACGATGATGCCTAGACGAGTCTTGCCTCTCACTGATTCAGAAATTAAATCCGCTAAGCCAGAAGATAAAACTTACAAACTTACCGATGGACTAGGTCTATGGTTAGATGTCAAGCCAAATGGTTCGAAGCTATGGCGATTCAAATACAGATTTCTTGGTGAAGACAAAACAGCAATGTCATTCGGTGCATACCCGGAGCTTACTCTTGCTAATGCGAGACTGAAGCGAGATGAGGCTCGGCTCAAAATCTTGAATGGAATTGATCCAGGTGAGGAAAAGAAAGCTGCAAAGAAAGCAGAAAAGGTTAGGGGATTTACTTTTGAATCATTAGCGCAAGAATGGTTTGCTTATAATGCTCCTCGCTGGGCAGAAAGCACTGCGTACAAAGTAAAGCTATATCTGGATAATGACATTCTCCCGATTATTGGGTCTCGCGTTGTTAAGTCGATTACCCGGCCTGAACTTGTGGATCTTGTTCGCGTGGTTGAGAGAAGAGGAACATTGACAGCTGCGGGTAAAATCCGTCAATGGTTGCATCAAATATTTCGTTTTGGTTTGGCCAAAGGGATTGTGGATTCTAACCCTTCAACAGATTTAGATATCGTCGCCGCGCCGCCTAAAGCGGTACGTCATCATCCCCATATAACATTCGAAGAGCTGCCGGAATTATTGAGCAAGCTGGAAACTACTAACATACACCTGCTCACGCGCTCGGCAATACATTTGCTGATACTCACAGCCGCTCGCCCTGGCGAGCTAAGGTCTGCGCCTTGGACTGAATTTGATTTAGAGAACGCAATTTGGACTATTCCTAAGGAACGTATGAAAGCGCGTCGCCCTCATATCATTCCATTGCCTGTTCAGGCGGTAGAAATCCTTGAGCAACTGAAGAAGTATAGTGGGAGTTACACTTTAGTATTTCCGGGCGAACAAAATCTGGAGAGGCCTATGAGTGAAAATACGGTCAATAAAGCTCTCCGATTGATGGGCTACAAAGATAAACAAACTGGCCATGGCTTTCGCCATTTGCTAAGCACCGAGCTAAATGGGCGAGGGTACAGTAAGGATTGGATCGAACTTCAATTGGCTCATAGTGATAAAAATAAAATTCGTGAAACTTATAACCACGCAACATATTTGGAGCAGCGAAGGGTGATGATGCAGGAATGGGCTGATTCAATCGATGCCCTTCAGGATTCATCTAATGTGATACATCTGAAGCGCGCTTAGAATCAAATGCCTAATGAATCTTTCGGCCAGTCGCAGCACCGCCTGCGATTGCAGGTTGATGCTACGGAGCAGCTCAGAAAAGAGTTCCTTACCCTTGTTTGGAGCGAACGACCTATCTCTCCAGAAATTCTGCAAGAGCGATTTGAGCGGTTGAGCAACGCGTTGGATCAAGCTGGCGGATTAACTGCAGTATCAGTGATGCATTTGTTTTGCATATTGGAACAGAAGGCGACCGACGAAATTCGAAAAGCAGTTGAATTCGCCCAATCTTTTGATCTGAATGATTTTAGAGAGAAGCATCCCGAAATCCCGGCTTTGCTGATTGAAAACAAAGCATCAATTCATCTGTATGCCTATAAAACCATGCAGTCAGCTCAAGCGAGAGCCGCCGGTGCAAAGAAACGTTTCCCTCACCGTAAAAAGCAGATAGTCATAAACCTTCTTCAGTCTCAACTCGACGATGGTAGTTTCGTTCCCGGAAAACGTGGTGATAAAGCTAAATTCATTCGTCTTGTTATGGAAAAAGTCCCAGAAATAGAGCGTGAGGCCACCATTCACGAGTGGATCAAAGAACACCTCGCTGGGTGCTTCCCAGATTAAATCATACGCCTAACGCCATAGCGTAGGGATCTAAATTTAAATTACTCCTAAAGTGAGCCATCGATTATCAAGCAGTCTCAGGAGGACTCGACCGATGGCAATCCCCACCAACCAATCACAAAATAATCACCGCTTTATAAAACTCAACAAAGTTAAGGAATATACAAGCCTTTCGACCTCGGAGGTTTATCGTCGAATCGCTGCGGGAACATTCCCCTCTCAAATCCCTATCGGCCCCAAATCAGTCGTCTGGATTGAATCCGAAATTCAAAAATGGTGCGACGACCTTGTTAAAAACAGAGGTTAATACGTGTAAAAACCATATAACTTTTCTCCCTCACCTTTATGAATATAGAAAGCCGACAGTAGGCTTCAGTGTGAGGGGTTTATTGAGGGCACAGAAGTGGTCGCAAGTATTAGTAAATCCAAAGGACGAAAAGGATCGGGACGCGGATTCGCGGCTATACCGAGAGATGTAATTTACTCTAAGGACTTTTCTAAACTTAGAGGAAATGCCATTCGCTTATTGGTATTGCTCGCCGCCCAATTCAAAGGCCATAACAATGGCGATCTCACTGCTAGTTTCAACTGCCTACAGGAGCTAGGTTTTAGCTCCAAGGGAACTCTTTCATCGGCTACAGATGAGTTGTTAAAGGCAAATTTCTTAGTGAGAACAAGAGACGGTTTTTTCTCCAATCCAGGCAGCCAATGTGCGTTATATGCATTGACGTGGCTTCCAGTTAATGAATGCCCTGGAAAGCAATTAACTGTTTCATCAACTAAGACTCCCCCGCGAAAATTCAGCTTAGAAATTAACAAAAAGCCGAGTCCAAAATTTGGACATGATTCGGTCCAAGAATCGGGGCGAGCACGGGCGCGAGGTAGTGATGGCAAGTTCATATCGGTCCAAAAATAGGGGCGAGTTACGGTATTTGCTTGGTCCACATTTTGGACATCTTTTTAATATACCAACATACGTTGTTTATTTTACGTTTTATTGATGGTGCATTAATTAGGTTAGCAAACTATTAGTGCGACAGATTGCTGGGGCTAACGAGCGAAAAATCTGTCCATCAATGCAGAAAAACTCAATTGATTTAGGTGCGTTTAATGAGCAGAAACATCAAAGAAAGGGTAGAGAAGTATTTCTTGATTGATGCCCGAAGAATGCGACGTGAAAAGTTTTTATTGCCTACCCGAAAGTTTTTAGCTTTGTTGACACGTGGTGGGCGTGGCGTTGGATATTTATCTTTTGAAGTTTTGGAGCGTCGAGTACGGTGGAGTCATATTTCTTCAGAAGGGATACTTGTTTGTTCCGATGTAATTGAACTGACTTTTACCAAGTGCAACTTTGGGGGTGAACGTTGTTGGTTCGTATGTCCATCATGTCAAAGGCGGGTTGCGATCCTATATTACTCGGCGAACAGTCTGCTGTGTCGCATGTGCAGTCAGCTTAACTATGCAAGTCAGCAATTATCAAAGTTGGACAGCAAACTCAGAAGAGTCGATAGCCTTCGGTCAAAGCTGGGTGCCGATGGAATGTTTGTGCAAAAGTTGAGTTTGGTTGAGAAGCCAAAACATATGCGCCACATCACATATTTAAAACGTCTTATCCGCGTTCATCAGCTTGAGCAGGAAATTGTAGCTAAGATGTGGCCCACATAATTTCCGCAATAACCAAAGGACTAAGGTTATGTTTCCTGATATCAAGCCTGCTTTTACCCACGTTGAACGTGTACTTGTCGATTTCACGAAAATCGAAAAGCCGACGGTAGCTGATTTTATGGCTTACCGCACGCGTCTGGCGGTGGGTGATTATCTTGATCGCTACCGTGCCAAAGCAAAAAATATGAGTGACGCTGAGCTACAAAGTGAGGTGCATAACTCTAGTCGCCTGGCAACGCACATGCGCCGAGCGGGCGAGCCTTGCCCATCAAGTCGTTGTGACTGCCACCACATGGTATCTGGCGGGCATAAAGATGCGCTGTTCATGCGTTTGGTAATGACTGCTATGGAGATGCGAATTGATGATCCTCATAATGGTTGTTGGTTGCCGCGTGATTGGGCTGATCGTGCGCACATGCCAAACCATTTGCGTAAAGCAGTGCCGCACCGTCGGATACACTCCGATAATTATTATCGTTGGCTAAGCGGACGTATTAACCTTGCTGCTGTTAAAAGTCCCGAGCGATTGATTTTTGAATTGCGATTCGCCCGACGCTGTTTAGAGGCGGGTTCAGTTCCGCCGAACGTTATGCCACAGACCGGGAAATAATATGTTGTACACATTGATTGCCGACTCAAGACACTATTTGGGAGCCGTGATCGACAGCGACTATGTGGCTTCTGTAGTCGGGAGCTTACGAGGCGGCAGATTAGATGATCGTATCGATATCAATCATTCTCCGCGGACATGGCAGGGTGTCTTCCCTGACGCTGTACCAGTGCTCTTTCCGGTTCTAAGTAGGGAAGATGAGAGCAAATTGGTACCCGATATAGCGGAGTTCCAAGGTCGTTTGTTTCTGAGCAACACAGCGTATGAAATATTGAAGAGGTTTTTGGATAAGGATGGAGATGTTATTCCTGCATCAAGTGTTGATGGTAGCGGTTACATATTCACACCGTTGCACACGGCGGAAGAGTTCGAGGCATTAGCTGATAAGTTGTGCAAAAAGAATGACTGGGGCGATGTGGAGCATTTGGCATTCAATGAGGAGAGGCTTTGCGCGCTTTCATTTTTTCGTTCTGAATACACCAATAACATGCGCCTTTATTGTGCAGAGTCGATTAAACAAGCTATCGAGGATGCCGGTTTGACGGGGCTTTACATTACCAATGATTTGGCCAATGTTTTTCCTGAGGCCCAAAGCCACGTCGCTCCACTAAATTGAAATGCGCGCGCCAGAGAGTGATCGAACTTCAGAAAGCGAAGTATCCGACAAAAAAAGGCTGGAAACGGTGGGGTATTTCAATCGACCGTCGGGATTAATAGCGATTCCACGGCAGGGATTGCGTCGATGATATTTTGCTTAATGGTGAGCATTATCGGGTCGAGTTGCTCTTGCGGAACAAACATTAGGTAAGGAGTATTTCGCCCAATGTATGCTCCTCCTTCAGTGTAGTAGCTGGGGATATCATTAACCCCTGTCTCTTCGGCCATTCGGCCTGCCATCAATGTTCCAGCAAAATCCATGGTTAAACATCTGGCAGTGGCCATATTGAATGCTGTTTTCACGGTTATTTGGGCATGGCAAACCTTTATGGCTCTAACCATCGCTTCATTTCCGCCTTCAACGTAAATTTCTCTGGCCTCTACGGCTGCATCGTATGCAGTATCAGCCAAGTTCCACTGTTGGGCAGTCGCCCCTCCTGAAAGTAATGCCGCGAGAAAGAAAAATATCAGTTTCATTGAGCCGATTCCTCTACTGTGACCAATTGTCGCGATAGTGCTGCGCGTTCTTTGATGACCCTCTCAACCAATTTACGGTTGTAGCGACCCACACAAATTGCAGCATCGATAATCAGCGCAACATACAGCCCGATTGCGGCCAAGCCATAACTCACCACAATCAATATCACAACAAACATGAATGCCACTATTCCAAGGATCCAACGCCCGCAGTACATGTATCCGGCGCCAGGTAGGAAAATGTTTAGAAGAATCGCCACAAACCGCGATTTTTTTCGTGACTCTACGAGTAGCAACAACTCAGTATCGCTCATAACTCAACCATTCCGACCCTTAAAATATCCTATTTTGGGATAATCCTAATATGGGTTTATTTAGATGTCCAGCCAATTGTCTGGACATTACCCTTGAAGACCATTCATTCAGAAAAATACAAATTCCTGTTGGCGTTATTGAGGGAAAAACGTGAATCGGCGGGCATTACTCAGTCACAGTTATCAATTCAGCTTGCGCGGCCACAGTCGTACGTATCAAAGTACGAAAACGGTGAGCGAAGGCTTGACGTCATTGAGGTGCTTGAAATTTGCCAGCATATAAATGCTGACCCGCATGAGCTAATTCGCACAGTCAACAATCGATAGCCAGAACGCTGGTGATGGTCAGCTTTATCGGACACAAGGATAATCGGCTTTCTATTCGGCATCTTGAACCCATGAGGCGATCTGTATTGATCGTATGGATACGGGGTTAGGGCAACGAAGCGGGGGGATTTCTCCCCCAGCCGTTTAGACCAAGTGCGTTAAGTTGGTCACCACTGAAGGATCATCTTTAAAGATGCCTCGCCGATGATCACACGCAGGTTTAACAGGTATGATCAACAATTATGTTCAGTGCGTGTAGCGGAGGATGTTTCAACGAAAACTTACATTTCAACAGCGTTGCCGAAGATATTCACGGGTTAGGTTTTCCCATTGAGCATCGTACGGTGTATGTTTCAGGGACAGATACCAAGGGTTGCTAAGATCTTCAGTGTCATATGTCGAAGATAACTTGGTTCTTTTAGGGTACGTCCCACATTTCACGATAGACTAAAGGCCTACCAGTTAGCTTTCTCTCCCCCAGTTGGCGAAATATTACAAGTATCATTGCCCTGTTGATGTCGAACGCACCAACCGGAACCCTAAATGGTTAGTACCAGTAGCGGGCTCACCCTTCCCTCTTGTTCCCACCATATACCTTGAGCAATACTGTTCGGTGCATAAAAAAGATCCGCCCCTGTGAACCTTTTTTGCAATACCTGGCTCTTCGGGATCATGAGATGTAGTAGGACCTTGTGGGTTGAGCGCGACTTTGCCGGTTGCTGCAAGTGTGGCATAGTGGTCGGAGCGATACCAATCGCTGGTCCATTCCCATACATTCCCCGCAACATCGTAAAGTCCGTAACCATTAGGCGGAAACTGGGCCACGGGGCCTATCCCATCAAAACCGTCTTCTTTCGTGTCGTGCTGTGGAAAATGGCCCTGATGACTATTGATCATAGATTTGCCATTCACTTTGAATGTGTCGCCCCAGGGGTAGCGTTTGCCGCTCAAGCCACCGCGGGCGGCAAATTCCCATTCAGCTTCCGTTGGTAACCGCTTGCCAGCCCATGTCGCGTATGCCTGTGCGTCTTCATAGGCAATGTGAACCACCGGATAAAGTTCCCGGCCTTTTATTGTACTGTCGGGGCCTAACGGATGACGCCAATTCGCGCCTTTAACATAGGCCCACCATTGATAAGCATTGTCCAGCGGTACGGCTTTATGGGGCGGAGTAAAAACGGCCGAGCCGGCCGCCAGGTCTTCAGCGGGGACGCCTGGAAAATCGGCAGGATCCAAGGGTTTTTCAGCGAGGGTGATGTAGCCAGTGGCTTTCACAAACTCGCTGAATTGAGCATTGGTGACTTCAGTTTTGTCCATCCAAAAGCCATCAATACGCACTCGATGAACCGGTACCGAATCTTCGGTCGCGTGCATACCTACGGCATTCATGTCGTGGCCTACCGGACTTGCCGCGCCCATCGAGAATTCGCCGCCGGGAATCCATGCCATTCCAGCGGGCGCGTTTTGCGGTTGGGCGTTGCTATTCTCCTCAGTCGGTGTAAAACCGGGGGGAAGCGCTGCGGCTTTATCTGGCTCTGCCAACGCCAATGAAATCCAACTGCAGCATAAAATAACCAACAGCGCACTGGATTTCACTCCGCCTTTTTCACTCGAAAGCCACAATTGTTGTTTAATGCTTTTCCTAACGGGGCCAAGCTGCATAACGCTTCCTTTAGACAATAACTTAAAGAGTCCAAAATCAATGATCAAATGGTCAGCTTTGACGGGGGCTTACAGTTTTTTATTGATTCATCAGAAGCTGCACTCAATTGAGGCGAATTTCTTAACGGCGTGGAACCAGGCGCTCCCACTGAAGTCTGGAAAGTCCAGTCCAGCCAATCAATAGAGCGGAGCACGACTAGGCAGGTTTCAACCCACTGGCGCGATCCCCCAGAAATCGAGGGTCGCGCCGGCGTTCCTAGTAAATCAATTTAGGTATTGGATATTTACTTTTTCAATCTTACCGTTGAACTTGAATGGCGCCCGATCAAAATACGCGCGCGATACTGGTGAGTAGCTATCCGTACCGACATCAAACGAATCGTTTGCAGTGAAGGCTAACGCGGCAGTTCGGGGCACCCTGCCTTTTGCAATGGCCTCACCATTCAACCGTATAAGGACATCCGCTGGCCCCCTTGGAGCACCAATCCGGGTTTCGACTTCGATGACGGTTTTGCCTGTAGGCAGCTTGGAAGATGACTCGATAAGAGTGCGCTCAATCTCGAACAAGTTATATTCGAAACTCAGCTTACCGTTGTCCACCCATAGCGCCAAACCTCCCGAAAATGCACCCAACGCATACAGGACACCCGTTGAATCCGGCTTCAGTTCGGTTTCGATAACAACTTTGTTACTGCGAGCGCCTACTTTAGGACCCGCAAATTCCGGCACGCCCACTACATCCTGAGTGTAGTGAAATTCAGTGGCCGGATTATGCGGGGCAGATTGGGGGCTCCAGATAATGGACCATAGTCCTCCGCCGATAGGAAACACTTGGTTCGCCTTGGCCTCGTCTAAGAATTGTTGCTGGAGTTTTTTCAGGGTTGCGGGTTGTTTGGCCGCTAGATCCGTCGCTTGGGAGAAGTCGTTGTCCAGGTTATAGAGTTGCCACGTGTCCTTTTCCGGCGTCCAATTCACGATGGCGGGAGAGATGCCGGATACCCAAGGTATACGCGGCCCCCAGACGGATGCAAACCAGCCTTCGGAATATATGCCACGATCTCCCATCACTTCGAAATATTGGTGTTGCTTACGGCCCTTCGCATTAGCATTCTGGAACGTGTAAGCCATGCTGATCCCGTCCATGGGTTGCTGGCTGACTCCGTCCACTTCGGTCGGAGGTTCAATGCCAACAATATCGTAAATGGTA
Source organism: Cellvibrio sp. (assembly GCA_035481425.1). GTDB lineage: Bacteria > Pseudomonadota > Gammaproteobacteria > Pseudomonadales > Cellvibrionaceae > Cellvibrio. Next base: position 22,563 of record DATIGS010000018.1, read on the forward strand.
GGCACGATATCGTTGACATGGTGGAACTGCTGACGTGGTTTCTTATCCGCTTTGATGTTCGCCGGCCAAGATACCACCAGCGGTGTGCGCGTACCGCCAAAGTGAGAGGCATTCAATTTGGTGCCTTGAAATGGCGTTGAGCCCGCCCACGCCCAGCCAGCATGGTACATATTGTCGGTCTTGTTGCTACCCAGCACATCCAAGCCACCCAATTCGTTCAGCGCTTTGATATGGTCCTTGATTTCGGTGTGTATCCCATTTTGGGCCAACAGCTCGCTGATGGTTCCGTTCTGACCCTCCGAACTGGAACCGTTGTCTCCCCATACGTAGAAGATTACCGTGTTATCACGTATACCCAATCGATCAAGTTCATCGATCAGTCGCCCAGCCTGCGTATCGGCATGTTCGGTGTAACCGGCAAATACCTCCATCAGGCGGCTCTGGAAGGCGCGTTCGTCTTCGGGAATATCGTCCCAACCCGCCATGGTGCTAGCGCGGGGGGTCAATTTAGTGCTTTCAGGTATCCAGCCAAGAGTTCGTTGTCGCTTGTAAATTTCTTCCCGTAACGTGTCCCAGCCAGCGTCGAACTTGCCTTTGTACTTGTCCGCCCATTCTTTAAAGATATGGTGTGGACCATGGGATGCGCCAGGCGCCCAATACATCAGAAAAGGCCGGTCTGGGGCCAACGCGTTCTGGCGGCGCAGCCATGTAACGGCCTTGTCAGTCATGTCTTCGGTGAAATGATACCCTTCGTCATGGCGAGCGGGCATGCGTACGGTATTTTCAACCACGGCTGGCTCCCACTGCGAAGATTCTCCAGCGAGGAAGCCGTAGAAGTAGTCGAAGCCCACCAAGCGGCCCGTAGGCCAGCGATCATATGGCCCTTGACTCGTGGTTTGCTCGGCAGGGGTATTGTGCCATTTGCCGAATGCTGCGGTGGAGTAGCCATAGTAACCGAGTACTTTCGCTATCGAAGCGCCGGTAGCGGGCCAGTGGCCGGTGTAGCCATCCCAGTCATTTGATAACTCTGCAATCTGCCCGAAGCCAAGCCGGTGATGGTTGCGACCTGTGAGGAGTGATGCGCGGGTGGGTGAGCACATGGCCGCGTTATGGAAGCTGTTGAAGGCAATTCCTGTGTTTGCAATACGCGACAACGTAGGCGTTGCGATTGGCCCACCGAATGTTGCGGGCAATCCTGGCCCCACATCGTCTAGCATGATAATCAACACATTGGGCACGTCTTCTTTTAGGTGGCGCGAAGGAGTGCTGGGCGAATATTTTGATTCCGCAATGGTTGGACCAGCCTTGCTGCCCGACTTCGCATCGGGAAACGGTAAACTGTTCTGGGCCAGGCTATGTGCGGCAAACATAAGTAGCGCGGCGGCGCAGGCTGTACGAATGATGGTTTTCATCCAGGTTTCTCCTGTATCTGCTAGGGTTTCTTTTATCCAAATTGAAACAATCGACAATGCAAGCCAGACATGTATTGGAAATTTGCCAATTTCCCGTTTACGGCTTTCAGGGGAAAGGCTGCCGGGCCTACGCAAAAGAGATCGCGTAGGTTTGGCAATGTCATAAACTTACTGCAGTATCGTTCGCGCGTTAATAGGTTGGATAGGTCGGTTATTTGCGTGGTGAATTACGTTTGAAAATGCACTCACTTGTTTTTTGGAGACCGAAACAGAATTTTTCATAACCAGCCATCTGACCCCTTCGGTACAAGGGGGCGTCGTTAAAGAGCCGTCGAATCGATAATAATCATGGTTAGCTGGAAGGAGCTCAGCGACTGAAAAAGGTGATGTCAACGAACTTTTCTCGTCGGCTTCAGCAGGGATTGAAGACCAAATTTTTCCCAATGTTTTATTCTCGGCACCTTCCTCAAACATCAATGCGACCACCGCTAAATTTCCTTCTTTATCTGCATGGACTAAGTGCATTTCCATGGGATATGACTTGCCATTGATATGGTTCTCACTGGGGGCATGGAAGTGAAATTGTTTTAGATCAAATTGGATGCCATCTACGGAAATACTGCTTCCGGCAGCATAATTGACTTGCACCGTGTGGCCGTTATTCACTATTTCGTTACCACCTACTTGATACGAAATTTTGATGGGTTTTAGTTCAGCTTCAATGAAGCCAGTTAGATCAATGGGTGACTGATTTTTGCCATTACAACCATAGAAATCAGAGGTAAGCTTCGCCCAATTTACAGGGCCGTCGGTTCCGGAGTAGGTCCAGTGCGAACTACCGGCAGCGATCACTGCGCCGGACGTCAAAAACATATTGCCAAGCAACACCAACTGTATAAACGTTTTCATCATTGACTCCATATGTATTGCACCCATTCACAAAGATCCTTGGCTTGGGGCGCATTCAAGCCCAAACAACTACTACCAGAAATTTTATTTAACCGTATAACCTTTCGATTCAAGACAGGCACTAAAGCCTTTATTGAAAAGCGAAACTTGTTGCTGCCGGGCTAACTGCTGTTGCTGCGCCGTATCCTGCTGAGTTTGCGCATGTTGTCTACGACGCTCCGCCCCACCTTTAAGCACGCCCACGACAGCACCTATTTCCGCTCCTTTACTGGCATCGTCATCGGCCACCTCCCCAATTACCGCACCGGCTGCCGCGCCACGCAAAGCACCACCTACACGGTGCCCATGTTGCGCAGGTGGTGTAGCCGGATGTGAGGATTGCACCGACGATGGTGAGCTCGACGGATTCATTGGATCGAAACCGGTTTGCGTCTTGGACCAGTTATAACACTCGCCTTCATCTTTACTTTGTTGTTGTGTTGTTTGACCTTTGGCAGGAAACACTACAACGCCGATTGATGTTGATAGTGATTTGGCGGACGCTTGAGTCTGGGCTGACGTTGGACAGACGAATCCAAAAAAGGCTGCCAAGATCACGGGAATGTATAACTTATTCACTTGTATCTCCTTAAAGTTGCATACGTATTACCATCGAAAAGTGGCACCGAGTGCTGGGCCATTAAAGTCTATGCCGGCAATCGCTCCACCCACTTTCATGTCATAGTCCAAATAGCGCCACGCCGCTCCGAAGTCACCCCACTCGAACGTATAACCCAGCCCTACCATGGCTTGAAATGTAAGATCCGAATCGCCCGCCCCAATATCGATATGAAACGGTATGACCCATTTACGTTCAGCACCTAATGCCCAGCGCCCCTTAGCTCCGACGATTACATCTACTTGGTCGTCGGATGCTTCGCGAGCACCTGTGCGGGGAGGGGGGGTAATCGAACCGAAGTCACCGGTAAACTTCCAACTAAATGTCTGATCAAGGCTGGCGACCCGCGCGCCAAACAATAAATCGGAAGCGAGGCCGGGGTTGTCTACGAGCTGATAGGTACCGGCGAAGGTTACAAATAAACTCTTGAGATCGAAGTCTCCCGCTGTAGTCACGCTTCCAGGTAATGGCTGGCCACCAAGCTCAATATTTCGGGTCCGGGAGTCCGATGCTCCAACATCAAGGTAGACAAAATCGATCATAGCGCCCCAATTGCCTTTGCGCGCCTCAAACGTTCCTTGGGCGGTCATCTCAAGATTATCGAGAATGGTATCGATATCAACGTTAATGGCATCGGTGCCATCCAGTCGAAAACTTGTCTCACCGCCTATGTCAGGAAACCATCCATATGCGGTGGCGGAGAACTGCCAATCATTCGTGATACTTTTAGCAATAATGGGGTTCGACATCAAAGCCGTGAAGAGGGCCGCAACTGGTACGATGCGGTTGGGCATTTTTAGAGTAGTTAGTCTCAAGCAGAACCTCCTTTTTAGTGACTTAGACGGGGCGGTGCAGCGCGTGAATCCAAACCTTCTGCCAGCGTCATAAAGCCGAGCGCTATCGTTGATACGTTGGCGGCTAAATAACTGTAGCAGGAATAATGCAATGAGGTATTAAATTTTGATTTATTTTCTTCTCCGTCATGTTTTCAACGGTCGGGCCAAAAAACCGAAGCTTTAATTCCGCAAACAAATTTCACAATTGCTCGAACTACTTTAGGCTTCGTGCTTGGACCATTTTAATATTGTGAGGCAATTCGTTTACTTTTTTAGGGTCATTTTTAGGGTTGTTGGCTGGGTGTCAATTGTATAAATCTTTTGAAAATCAATGGTTTTGTGTTGTGGTTCGATGCCGGGTCTGGCACCATATCAAAACCCGAAGCTCGCAAGAGCTTCGGGTTTTTTATTGCGCCCGGTTTCTTCTTTACCCGGGTGCTCGTGCTTAATTCTGCCAGCTTGTATAGTGCTATCACTTGTATGGCGCTGTTAATTGACACCCGGAATATCGCTATGACCAACAACGACATCCTTCGCCGTTTGCGTTTTATATTTGATTTTGGTGATTCGCAAATGATGGCTTTGTTTGCTTCGGGCGGTTTTAGTGCGTCGCGCGAGCAGGTGAGCAATTGGTTAAAGGCCGATGAAAACCCCGATTTCAAACCGTTGCGCGATGTCGAGCTGGCCTCGTTCTTAAATGGCTTGATCAATAAAAAGCGGGGCAAGCGCGAAGGCGAGCAACCCGCGGCAGAGAAGGTATTAAATAACAATATTATTCTGCGCAAACTTAAAATTGCGCTCGACTATAAAGACGAGCAACTTCTGGACGTTATGGTGTTGGCGGAGTTTCCGCTTAGCAAACACGAATTAAGCGCTTTCTTTCGCAAGCCGGGCCATAACAATTATCGCGAGTGCCAGGCGCAAGTGTTGCGCAATTTCCTGCGCGGATTGCAACTGCAATTGCGCGGCGTCAATCAGGACGCGCAAGCCAATCCAGATCAAGCCTGATCTATCGTCTAACAACTCTATGTCCGCTAAGGCACAGAGCCCGCGTTAAGTTCGGCTTATCCTCTGTTTAAATCCAATGAGGTTTGGTGGAGGATAAATGCCGGAAGGTCCTTCAATTGTTATTTTGCGCGAGCTGGCAGAAAATTTTAAAGGCAGGGAAATTTTGCGTGCCGAGGGCAATAGCAAAATTGATATCCAGCGTCTCGTCGGCCAGACAATCCAATCCATTCGCAGTTGGGGCAAGCACTTTTTAATTGAGTTGCCCGGGTTTTCCCTGCGTATCCATTTTTTGATGTTTGGCAGCTATAAAATCAACGAGCGCAAAGATGTCGTCCCACGACTCAGCTTGCAATTTGCCGATGATCAGGAACTCAACTTTTACGCATGTTCCGTTAAATATGTCGAAGGTGCTTTGGATGAGCATTACGATTGGCGAACTGATGTGATGTCTGATTTGTGGGATGCCGCCGCTGCATTAAAAAAATTGCGCGCGACACCCGAAAAGTTTGCCTGCGATGCGCTGCTCGACCAGGATATTTTTGCCGGCGTGGGTAACATAATAAAAAACGAAGTCTTGTTTCGCATCCGTGTGCATCCGCTCTCGACCATAGGTGCGCTGCCCGCTGCAAAGTTGCGCGAGTTGGTCAAACACGCCCGCCAATACAGTTTTGAATTCCTGGAGTGGAAAAAGCAATACGTGCTGCGCGAACACTGGCTTGCGCACAACAAGCGCGACTGTCCGCGCTGTAAAATTTCCTATACCAAAGCCTATCTCGGTAAAACAAATCGACGCAGCTTTTTTTGCCAGCAATGCCAGAAAAAATATCAGTGATAGTGGTTGCTCGATTTTTTGTGCTTATTTTTGTTCTAAGTACGGTCGGTTTTGATGCGAATCTTGTCGGTCGCGTTCGGTAGAGGCTGACTTATACTTTGGATAAATGACGTCTTGCCGGGAGCTACTATGCGTTCTTATATTCGCCATCCCACCTCGATTCCCATCCAGGTCTGTGCAGGCAGCGAAGAGGCTTCACAAGTGCGGGTGCTTGACCTGAGTGCAGGTGGCCTGTGTTTTATTACCGATAAACCGGTCAAGGTCGGC
>DATIGS010000019.1:0-18954 GCA_035481425.1 Cellvibrio sp.
GGATTAGGAACCAGTTCCAACTCTACACGACGGTTTGCTTCACGACCTGATGGAGTATCGTTGCTGGCAACAGGATAGCGTGAACCATAACCGTAGGACTGGATACGTGCGCTGCTAACCTTTTGGCTACGTAAGTACATAGCAACACTGTCCGCACGGTTTTCGCTCAATGGTTGGTTAATTTTGTCACCACCAGTTGAATCCGTATGACCGGTTACCTTAATTGAAGTCTTATTAAATTCAGCCAGGACTTTAGCTACAGAGTTCAATACCGGGAAGAAATCTGAACGTATATCAGCGCTATTGGATGCAAAAGTAATGTTGCCTGGCATCACCAGGAACAAATTATCGCCTTCACGTCTTACCTGCACGCCGGTACCTTGTAATTCCTGACGCAATTTAGCTTCCTGCCGATCCATGTAGTTACCTACACCGCCACCAATGACACCGCCAATTGCAGCACCTTTCAACGCGCGATCACGGCGATCGTCCGCATTATTGCCTGTAGCAGCACCCAAAACCGCTCCGGCAACCGCCCCTATACCAGCACCTTTAGCGGTATTGCTGGCCTTTTGTTCTCCCGTGTAAGGATCAGTCGTCGTACAACCGATAATGGCGAAAGACAAAATGATAGCGAGGATATATTTCATACTAAAACTCTCCGTAAGGTCGATAAAATCAGGAGCTGCCAATCAATGGTAGCGTGTGACGATTGTTAATTAGTAGAACTGAATAAATACTGAATTCTGTGATTGCCGCAAGATAGAGATCTGTTTACAGTGGCCTCATCGCTCGCGTATTTGCGCGCGCATTTTCCGCTTCATGGCAGGTAAATTCTATATGTTTAGCAAATCTTTGTTACTTCTTTGCGGGTTAGCCACCAGCTTATTGACCGCGGGTTGTAAAAACTATTCCGTAAGCGTAAACGAAAATGTTGTCTACACGCCGCCATCTTTATTTAAAGATTATCAACTTGCCGATAGACAATTGCGTGACTGTGTAGAGCAAACAATTGTCGATTTGCATATCACTCGCGCCGAAGACTTGACGCGTTTAAATTGCAGCAATGCCGGGGTTAAATCACTAGCAGGGCTGGATACTTTTTTCGCGTTGAAGGAACTTAATCTGGCGGACAATCTGTTAGCGGACATCGCTGAAATTGGAAATTTGGGACGCTTGGAAAAACTGGTGTTAACAAACAACCAAATTAAAAACCCTGCACCACTTTTACATTTATTGCATTTGAATCAATTGCATTTGGAAGATAACCCACAAATGACATGCGATGATTTAAAGCAACTGCAACAAAACCTGATCAATCAGAAATTAGACTTGATCCTTCCGACCCAGTGTAAAAACTAGCCCGCAAAAGGGCGCGAGCTTAAAGCGCGCCCCGCACGAACATCAAACCAATGGTGTTGCGCAATTGGTGCACGACACGCATACGCACCGGCTCGGCGTTGATCGCGCCCACTGCTTTTTTGAATTTAACAGACACTTCTGTACCTACTGGCGGGCACACCTGATTTTCAATTTGTACCTGGGCACCACCGTCGGAAATATCTTTGGCAAAACCAATAATCGTACCGAAACTCGGGTGGGTCATTTCAACGCGCACCGAGGTTGAGGTGCGTTCAAAGATGCGGCGTTCGTTCACTGTAGATTCTCCATAACTTTATTAACTGTTTTGGCTTTGCCGGGGACGTGTAGCTTGAGTATAGATAGTAATGCCCAAAATTAACTTATCTGCAATAAAAAAGGGGCCTAAGCCCCTTTGCCTGCGCAGGATTCCTGATTAGAAAGTGATCCCAAGGCGCTGACCGACCATTTCGTACGACTCAACAACATTGCCGAGGTTTTGACGGAAGCGGTCTTTATCCAACTTTTCACGGGTGTCTTTATCCCACAAACGGCAACCGTCTGGTGAGAACTCGTCCCCAAGAATGACTTCTCCCTTATGCAGACCAAATTCCACCTTGAAATCCACCAGCAACATATTGCCGGAAGCAAAGAGATCTTTAAGTACCGCATTGATTTTAAAAGTCAGCTCTTTCATACGCGCCATTTGCTCAGGCGTCGCCCAACCAAATGACTGCACATGCGACTCATTGACCATAGGGTCACCCAATGCATCATTTTTCAGGAAGAGCTCAAAGGTCGGCGGATTCAATTCCAGCCCTTCTTGCACGCCCAACCGACGCACCAGTGAACCCGCCGTCAGATTGCGAACTACGCACTCTACCGGGATCATCTGCATGGTTTTCACCAGAACTTCGGTATCGGACAGCAACTTCACAAAGTGCGTTGGAATGCCCGCTTCTTGTAACTTGGTCATGATGAACGCATTGAATTTATTGTTCACCATACCTTTGCGATCGAGCTGCTCGATACGCTTGCCATCGAAAGCAGATGTATCGTTGCGGAATAACATGATCACATGATCAGGATCATCTGTTTTGTAGATGGATTTGGCTTTGCCAGCGTAAAGTTGTTCGCGCTTTTCCATTGATAGACCTGCTATTCAAAGTATGTATTGAGAAATAAAAGTAAGAAACAGACAGTAAAAAGGCCGGGTTTAAGAAATGCTTAACCAACCAAAGCCCTGATTTTGACACGCAAAGGTCACTTGCTTGACCTCAGTTGTGACCGGCGCCAGCGCTGCTTGCGCCAGCTCCGGCGAATTGTTTTGTTGGCTGATATGCGCCACCACCAAATGTTGTAACCGCGCGCAGTTGAGCCGTTGCAAAAAGCCCGCAGCTTGTTGATTGCTCAGATGACCCCACAGGCCGCCGACACGCTGCTTGAGTGACGGAGGATAGGAGCCTGAGGCCAGCATCACCGGATCGTGATTTGCTTCCAATACCATCGCATCCAGATCCTGGTAGTGGGCTTCAACATGAGCGGTGATACTGCCCAAATCAGTCAATATCCCTAAACGCAATCCCGCATATTCAAACACAAACTGTGCCGGCTCCCGCGCATCGTGCGGTACCGCAACCGGCGTCACATACAAATCGTTTAATACAAACGGCGCATAGGCTTCAATTAAGCGTAGATCAGGTAACTCACCCAGATTGCGGCTGTGATAAGTACCTGGAGTCATATAGACCGGCAGATCATAGCGGCGCGCCATAGCGGCAACACCCTTGATATGGTCTGAATGCTCGTGGGTGACCAATATCGCCTGCAAATCCTCCGCGCATTTACCCAATCGTTCAAGCCGCAGGTTGGTTTCCTTGACACTGAATCCGCAATCAATCAACAGCGTCCCCGCGCCCCACTCCACCAAAGTAGAGTTGCCGCGGCTACCACTACCCAGTGAAGCAAAGCGCAGTGGTGCAAGACGCAGTGATGCCTGCATTTAGATCAAGTTTCTACGCAAAACTGTCAATAATTCACGTGCTTCGTGCGATGTTAACCGCTTGCCATACGGATCGCGCGCGCGCACCACAAAATTACCATCGGTACCAGTCACTACAATCAGGTAACCTGGAGCATCCGGCAGTGCATCCTCTTCATCGCGATCCGAACGTGGCGCCTTTTCAAATGCATCGCCAGTCAGCATGTTCGCTTTAACCTGCTCAATGCTATAAGGCGATGTCGGCGGCTTGGGATTCAAACCTATCTTGAACGTGCGCTTGAACCAACCCGGCTTGGCATCTTCAGGATTAATGTATTGAACATAGAAAAGCCCGGCTTCAGCATCTGCACCAAAAGTTGTAAAGCCATCGCGCTTGGCCGCATAGGTCAGGGTCGCAAATGCGCGCTGACGATCAAGCTTGATGGTCATCAGCGGCTCGTTGTGGGACACCCCCAAATTGGCCTTTACCGAACCACCAATATCTTGTGCCAGGAGCGAAGTGCCACCTTCTGCAGTCTCACTTGCGAGGGTTGCAGCCAGCTCATCCAGCATCCACTTTTCGCGCTCGGCATTTACCGACTTACGGGGCCACCCCATATCCGGGGTCGGCTTTTCAGTGGTGGGAACACTCATATGAGTGATATGGATTTCCGTCGTTTCCGGCTGTACTCCCTGATCGATCTGCAAGCGATAGCGATCATAGGTCGACAAATCAGTTTTGAACTGCAACCAGCTGGTTTCAATGATGCCTTTACCTATATCGGCTTTACTCACCGCTAAAGTATTCACATTAAGGAAGTTGCGGATACGCGGCCAGACTTCACCTGGAGCTGCATTCAGTAGAATCCAGCTTTCACCACCAACACGCTGAATCTTTACATTTTCTTGCTCCAGGTTTGCCGAGAGCGGCATAGGGCGAGGAATTTCGTATTCGTCTGCTGTAGGGTCAAAGCCAAACTCGGTAGCCGTAATTGCGGGGATGGGATACAACTCACCCATAGACTCTGATTTTTTGCCCGGAGGCAGCACCAACGGCGGAATATTGTCTGCTTTGAGGTAGTCACCGGAGCGATTGCGGAATACGCCTTCATCGCCGAAAAAGGTACTGCAGCCAGAAAGCGAAACTCCCAGCCCGGCAACCAGTAAAGTCAACAAGGAACGCTTAACTGACAGTAAAGAAATTGTTGTTATGGTCATTGCTTTAATTGGACTCATTAATCATCTCATCGACAACCAATACGCGGGAATCGGATTAAATCCCGGCAGTCTGCATGGCTGTTTTAAGCTGTTGGTGATATTGCTCTGACAAACGTGTCAGTGGCAGGCGAATACCCGATTGGATCAATCCCAATTGTTCAATCGCCCATTTGACGGGAATCGGGTTGGACTCAACAAACATGGCAGTATGCAAAGGCAGCAAACGACTATTAATCGCACGCGCCTCTTCTGCATTACCCGCCAAAGCCAATTCACACATACGTGCAATGGCCGCAGGTACGACATTCGCCGTGACAGAAATATCCCCTTTGCCCCCTAAAAGAATTAAATCGACTGCAGTTGCATCATCACCTGAAATGACGGCAAAACTGGAGGGCGCTTGGTCAATCAACAATTTGGCGCGCTCAAGATCACCGGTAGCCTCTTTGATACCAATGATATTGGGCACTTTGGCAAGGCGCAGTGCAGTTTCCGGCTTCATATCCACACCGGTGCGACCCGGAACGTTGTAGAGAATTTGTGGAATAGCTACTGCGTGAGCAATATGAGTATGGTGCAGCACCAAGCCTTCTTGCGTTGGCTTGTTGTAGTAAGGAGTAACCAGCAGACACGCATCTGCACCTACGTCTTTAGCTGCTTGAGTCAACTCAACAGCCTCGGAGGTCGAGTTGGCGCCCGTGCCAGCGATCACCGGGATGCGGCCGTTGACTTGATCCACTACTTTTTTAATAACAGCCAAATGTTCATCAACATTCAAGGTTGCTGACTCGCCAGTGGTACCAACAGCAACAATTGCATGAGTTCCCTGCTCAATGTGCCAATCCACCAACTTATGCAGCGCTGCCCAATCGAGGGAATTGTCTGCATTCATTGGGGTAACCAGGGCAACCATACTGCCTTGAATCATCTAGAGCTCCATTAGCTAGCGAAATAAGTAGCGAAAAGTTGGGAATTTGGGTGATCAAATAACGAAAGGCGCCATGGTACTGAGTGGGGCCAGACGAAACAAGCAAAACACCACCAGAGCCAGCGAATACTTATTTTTTAAAATCAAGCATACGCTGCAGCGGGATCATTGCCTGCTTGCCCAATGCGGGATCGACATGAATTTCATTGTCAGCACGATCAAACACAGTCACCAGATTATCCAGCACATTCATTGCCATCCAGGGACAATTGGCACATGAACGACAGGTGGCACCGCTGCCCGCCGTCGGGGCGATGTGGAAAATCTTATCGGGATTAACCTGCTGCATTTTGTAGAAGATACCCTGATCGGTCGCGACAATAAATTCGCGATTAGGCAGGGTCTGCGCCGCCTTGATAAGTTGCGAAGTCGAACCAACCACATCGGCAAGCTCGACAACTGCCTTGGGCGACTCAGGATGAACCAACACCGCCGCATCCGGATAAAGGATTTTAAGATCCTCCACCCCTTTAGCTTTGAACTCTTCGTGAACGATACAAGCGCCGTCCCACAAGAGCACATCGGCACCAGTTTTTTGCTGCACATAGGCACCAAGATGCTTGTCCGGCGCCCACAGGATTTTTTTGCCCTGGCGATCCAAATGATCCACCACATCCAGAGCAATACTGGAAGTGACCACCCAATCGGCACGGGCTTTTACTGCCGCTGAGGTGTTGGCGTATACCACCACGGTGCGATCAGGATGCTGGTCGCAGAAAGCCGAAAACTCATCAATAGGACAACCAAGATCCAATGAACAGGTAGCCTCCAGCGTTGGCATAAGCACACGCTTTTCCGGGGTAAGGATCTTGGCCGTCTCACCCATGAACTTCACACCAGCAACAATCAAAGTATCAGCAGGATGATTCTTTCCGAAACGCGCCATCTCCAGCGAGTCGGAAACACAGCCACCGGTCTCTTCCGCCAGCGCCTGAATCAAAGGGTCAGTGTAATAATGGGCGACCAACACTGCATTATGTTGTTTGAGCAAGACTTTGATACGAAGTTTGTAGTCAGCCTCTTGCTCAGGCGTGTATTGCGGTGCACTCCACACACGGGCAAGGTGCTGTTTGACCAGATCCTCAGCGGCGGCATCGCGCGCGGCCAGATTCAGAAATTCAGACATGTAATCACCTCACTCATGCTTGCCCGCGTTCGCAGGCCGTAAATTTGTGCGCAATTTTATCACAGAGCCGCATAGAGATTGTCGACTCATCGATACTCGCTCAGCCACTAAAAACAAGCTCGCTGTCAGCATCAAATAGCCTGCTGATAAAATTTCCACCCAATAAAAAAGGGCGCTTTACTAAAAGCGCCCTTTTTAAACTTCTTAAATGTGGTGGGTCGTGCTGGATTCGAACCAGCGACCAATTGGTTAAAAGCCAACTGCTCTACCGACTGAGCTAACGACCCACAGGGTTCGCATTCACTAGTTTTTCATCCACCTTTTGGTTAAGTGGTGGGTCGTGCTGGATTCGAACCAGCGACCAATTGGTTAAAAGCCAACTGCTCTACCGACTGAGCTAACGACCCTAAATGCGAGGCGCGTATAATAATGTTTCGGGCTGAAAAAACAAGCCTTTTTTATTAATTTACGCACATTGATGCTTCTACAAAGATTGATTGGTTATTAAAGATCCTTTTTGTTAACTTTATCAGCAGATTTATTGCGATGTAGAAAAGGATGACTATTGATTTAGTGGACCGGAGAAACTTACACCCCGACGACGCCAGATTTAACCTATTCTTAAAAGTGTTCTATCTGTAACCAAAGAGTAATATAAAAACTCGACCGGATTGCCCAACTAGTTGCTCAAGTCGATAACGAGAACGACGCATGCCTTTTGCCTCACCCGGGGAAGGAATTTCCCAGGCCAAGCCTTCGAGGCTCGCCCAATTATTAGCGGTCTTCTTTGCCTATAGCCTCTCCGGCTGGTTAGGTCTGCTTGTGCCATTTGAAAATGATCGGGTCACACTTTTCTGGCTTCCCACGGGAATTGCACTGGCGGCGTTTTATCGCTGGTCACCTCGCCTTTGGCCTGCGGTGTTTCTGGCCGCACTTGCACTGCAAAGCTCTGTCGGTGCCAATCTACCAACCAATTTAGCGCTGGCAGCAGGAAATACTCTCGCGCCACTTTGTGCGCTTTGGTTGCTTCGCCACACGCGCTGCGAACTGACGCATTTACATCGCACCAATACCATCGTGTTTTTGCTGCTGGGGGCTGCAAGTATGTTGGTATCCGCCATAATCGGCGGCTTTTCACTCAATCATTACAACCATGGCTCATTCGAAACCGGCGTTTATACAGCGCTGATCTGGTGGATGGGTGATAGCCTTGGCGTATTCCTGGTGGCCCCCCTACTCATCAATTTCAACCGCGCCAATCTCGACAAGGTGCTCCAGCGTAAAACCGATTTTTTAACCGTTTGCGTCATCAGCTTTATCGTCGGGCTCTATTGTTTTCCGCTCAACAATTTCAACGATGGGGTCCATCTGCCCATTGTCTTTACCAGCTTTGTATGTGTCGCGTGGGCAGCCCTATCCTTTGGCTTGCTCGGCTGCGCCTTGACAACCATTGGCTTCAGTTTTTTGGCGATTTGGTGCACCGTCAACCAGCTGGGGCCCTTTGCTCCACTCCCCCATCAATTGAGCCATTGGGTTATCTGGCTCTATGCAGCGAGCATGACTCTTTTGGGTTTAATGATTACCGCTGCACACACCGAAATCGCCGCCGCCGCGGATCAACTCGATGAATCGAACCAGGAACAGCAACAACAGAAAAAACACCTTGAAGCGGTTTTGCATGCAATTCCTGATTTGTTGTTTGAGATTGATCGTCAGGGTCAGGTACTGTCGTTTAATGGCAATAACGAACACCACAATTTGTCTGCGCCGGATGTCCTGGGCAGAAACCTTTCTGAAACACTCGCATCCAGCTCCGTGACTGTGTGGGTGAATGCATTGGAAGAAGCGGATAACTGGGGTATATCGCAGGGAAAAAGTATTCGCATTACCGAGGGAGAAAACACGTTTTGGTATGAGTTATCCATTGCCAAACTCAGTGGCGTCCGCCGCGAAGACGATCGCTTTATATGCCTTGCACGCGATATCACCAAGCGCGTTCATTCACACCAGACCGACCTTGAAAACGAGCAGCGTTTTCGCAATATTTTTGAAACCACGCGCAATATTGCAGTGCAAGGTTACAACCGCTTTCACGAAGTGATTTTCTGGAACAAGGCAAGCGAGGACCTGTATGGATTTAGCGCCTCCGAAGCCATGGGCAAAAAACTGGAGGATCTGATCATCCCCGGTTTTATGCGCGAAGGCGTCTACCAAGCGATCGAAAACTGGCATGAGAAAGATGAGGCCATTCCCTCGGGTGAACTCGCATTGCAAGATGCGCAAGGTAATGAAGTCTGGGTGTATTCCAATCATGTATTGATCGACACTCCCGATCACAAAGAAATGTACTGCCTTGATATTGATTTAGGCCCACAGCGTAGTGCGCTGTTGCAAGTCGAACAGGAATTAGCGGAGCGCAAACAAATTGAAAAAGCCCTGCGTCAAAGCGAGCGGCGACTGGAAAGCGCACAACTCATGGCGCGAGTTGCTTACTGGAGTTGGAACCCGCAATCGGACGATTACACGTTTAACAGTTCAATGAGCGATTTATTTGCGCTGCCGCAGGAATTCCTCAGCGCAAAAATGAATGATTTTATCGAGCGTTTTATTCACGCGGATGACCGTGACCACCTTACCAAAGCGCTCGCCGAAAGCCTGCGTTATCACCAGCCACTCGCTCTGGAAGTTCGCCTCGAAATCGCCGGGCAAAAATTCTGGCTGCAATTTCAAGGTGATACTTTAGAAGACGCCGAAGGTACCAGCCTGCAAGGAACAATTCAGGATATTACCGAACGTAAAGGTTTGGACTTGGCTCTCACTGCAGCGGCAGCGGCCGATACATCATCTGCGCCCGATTTTTTTGTCACCATACTTAGGGCACTGGCCAATGCCATTGGTGCACAGCACGCGGTAATCAGCCTGATCGACAGCAACAATCCTAGTATGGCAACCACCCATACCTATTTGATTAATGGCCAGCCCCAACCAAACATCAGCTACGCACTGGAAAACACCCCCTGCCATGATGTAATGAACGAAAACTTTTGTTTCATGAGCAGCGGCGCACAGCAAAGCTATCCGCGCGATGAGTTGTTGCATCAATACAATATCGATAGCTATTTGGGTGTCGGCATTAAAAATGCGAAAGGAATTCCTATCGGGATTCTCGTTCTACTGGCCGAGCATCCTTTACCTGTATCAGCACAAATCAGCTCACTGTTATTAATTTTTGCTGAACGCATCGGCGGCGAATTACGCCGCGCGCAAGATCAGGAGAAAATATTCAATCTCGCTTTTTTTGATCCACTGACCCACCTGCCCAATCGTCGCATGCTGCAGGATCGGCTTAAATTACTCACTGCGCAAAGTGCGCGCACCCGACAGCATGGCGCACTTTTATTTATCGATATAGATCACTTCAAATTGCTCAACGACACCCGCGGCCATCACATTGGCGATCAGTTGTTAGTGCAGGTTGCCGAGCGCATTAGCAGTATTATTCGCGCAACAGATTTGGCAGCGCGATTGGGTGGTGATGAATTTGTAGTGGTCTTCGATAACCTCGGTGACAATGCAGAAATTGCGGCACAAGAAGCACAAAAACGTGCGGAAGAATTACATGATTTAATCAACCTGCCCTACCCCCTGCAACAATCCGTGTTTCATTGCACCATCAGCATCGGCGTAAATTTATTTAAAGGGCAGACACGCAGTATCGATGATTTGTTGCGTCACGCCGACGTCGCCATGTACCAGGCCAAAGACAGCGGCCGCAATGCCATTCGCTTTTTCGACCCGAATATGCAATCGCATCTGGAGAAGCGCGCCACCATTGAAGCCGATTTGCGTTCAGCTTATGAATCACATCAGCAATTAATTCCCTACTACCAGGTGCAAATCGACAATCAAGGCAAGGCAATTGGTGCGGAATTACTGTTGCGCTGGAAACATCCGCAGAATGGCATGATTCCGCCGAATGATTTTATTCCAGTCGCCGAACAAACCGGCTTGATCATCGCTATTGGACGCTATGTAATTTACCAAGCCTGTGAGCAATTGCGGCAGTGGAGCCAGACCCCACGATTTGCTGCGCTCAGCATTGCAGTCAATGTCAGCCCCATGCAATTTAACCAAGCGCATTTTGTTGAAGATGTGTTGGATGTTGTCAAAAACAGCAATATTAATCCGCGCTTGCTAAAACTCGAATTGACCGAGAGTTCGCTGCTGAAAAATGTCGACCAAAGCATCGCAAAAATGCAGCAGCTGCAAGATAACGGCATAGGTTTTTCAATGGATGATTTTGGGATCGGCTATTCGTCGCTGTCTTATTTAAAACGCCTGCCGCTTGACCAATTAAAAATCGACCAAACTTTTGTGCGCGATATTGCGATTGATCCAAACGACGCGATTATTGCGCGCACAATTATTGCCATGGCGCAAAATATGAATTTGCAAGTCATTGCAGAAGGTGTAGAGACGGAAGCGCAGAAGATGTTCCTGGAACAAAATGGTTGCACTATGTTCCAGGGCTATTTTTTTGGGAAGCCTGTTGCAATTGCGGAATTTGAGCAGCAATTAATTGAGCGGAATTACTGTCAATAACTATGGCTGCTTTGATTCACTGGCCCTGGCTGGGCCAGTGCAAACCAAAGTTGTAGATTAACCTTGATAACGCGTAGGATCTGGAATTCCCGCCTGGATAAAGCCCTGCTTACGCAAACGGCAGCTATCGCACTTGCCACAGGCTTCACCCTGGTCATTCGCCTGATAGCATGAAACAGTCAAGCTGTAATCCACTCCCAGTTTTATCCCCAGTTGCACAATTTCTGCCTTACTCAAATGAATCAGCGGCGTGCGGATACGCAACTTATTTCCCTCAGCACCAGCGCGGGTCGCCAGATTGGCCATGGTTTCATAAGCGGCGATATATTCAGGGCGGCAATCGGGATAACCGGAAAAATCCACTGCATTCACGCCGATAAAAATATCGTCGCTCCCAAGGACTTCCGCCCAACCCAACGCAATCGATAAAAACACTGTGTTACGCGCTGGCACATAGGTAACTGGAATACCACCTGTCTCTTCTTCCGGGACATCAATCGCATCATCGGTCAGCGCTGAACCGCCAATTGCACGCAAATCCAATTTAATGACTTTATGCTCGATCGCACCCAGCGCTTTGGCGGTGCGCTCTGCGGCGAGCAGCTCGGAACTATGGCGCTGGCCATAATCAAAACTCATGGAATAACAGGCATATCCTTCGCTACGCGCTATCGCCAACACTGTGGTGGAATCCAGGCCACCCGACACGAGTACAACGGCTTTTTTTTGCGACATAACCACTACCGGAAAAAGTGAAATTTAAGAAACAAACTAAACGAGCGAATAAACAATGCTATCGACTATCAATGACCGGGGGCGTCATTCCACAGCAGTTTGTGCAACTGCAATTGGAAACGAACGGGAAGATTGTCCGCCAGAATCCACTCTGCCAAGTCCAAGGGTGTAACCTGGCCAAAGCTAGGCGAAAACAGCACTTCTGCCACTTTGTCAGCTAGTTGATGCTCATCCAATTTGAAACGAGCCCACTCGTAATCTGCACGGTCGCAAATTACAAACTTGATCTGGTCCTGCATACCGAGCAACGGGATGTTTTCCCAGCGATTGCGCCCTACTTCGCCAGAGCCGGGGGTTTTTAAATCCATGACCTTGACCACTCGCGGGTCTACATCATCCACTGGCAATGCGCCGCTGGTCTCAAGCGATACGCTATAACCGGCATCACAAAGCATCTTTAATAGTGTCAGGCACTCGCGCTGGGCCAAGGGCTCGCCGCCCGTCACGCAGATATAACGCGGGTTGAAACTGGCCACTTTGGCGAGGATCGCATCGAGCGACATGCGCTCGCCGCCATAAAAAGCATACTCCGAATCGCAATAGCCACAGCGCAGCGGGCAGCCAGTGAGGCGCACAAATACCGTCGGCAACCCGACTGTGGTGGACTCGCCCTGCAGCGAATAGAAAATCTCGGTAATTTTTAAACTGGCCTGGGTCATTGGCTGAATCATGGATTGGACATTGTGTTACGAGCGGGAACCGGGGATGGCAACGGGCAAGTCTCGCTCGTTGCCGCAATTAAGCGCGATAAGAACGGCGTGCAGTTTAACCTAAAGGCAGCTCGCTGTGCGAGCCAAGGTACCGCTGCGATTTGCCCTGCCGCCGCGGGCGCTGGTATGCTGGCAGATCGCCGATTTTGTCGACGGCATGCCCAAAACTAACTTTTTCACCTAAAACCAGCATTCCCATCCATAAGCCAGTGTTGTAGCCATGATCACGCCAACCAAAACACGCCGCCAACTGCATCAGGAACTGGAACAACAAGTCCAGGAGTTCCTGCATAAGGGTGGGCAAGTGAACGAGGTTCCGCGCGGTTTGAGTGGTCGTGCGGACGCCAATGGCCCCTTGATCAGCATTTTCGATGGCAGTAGCCAGGAAGATCGCACCCCTCTGCCGGAGGTAGTGGCAGCAATAGAAGCGCGTAAAAAGCCAGCATTGACACTCAAACCCAAGAAACCCCGGCCGCGCAAAAAAGTCATTCTGGATGATTTTGGCCAGCCACTGCGCTGGGAGTGGGTTGAGGAATAGGCTGCTTCGCTACCCCTTCCCCGTAGACCACGGTCGCATTGCGCCCTTGATGTTTCGCCTGATAAAGCGCCCTGTCCGCCGCGCGGATCCAGCCAGCATAATCCTCAAACTCGTCCTGCCAGGTCGCTACTCCCAGACTGATCGTACAGCGCAATGATATCTGCTGGCCTTGCTCCTGATCCCCAAATTCGGATTTAGCAACCACTGCACGTAAACGCTCCGCCGTCGCGCGCGCGGCTTCAGTATCGGCGTGCGGCAAAATCAGGCAAAACTCTTCACCACCATAGCGCCCCAGCAACTCCGTCTCACGCAGGTTTGCCTGTAGTTGCCAGCCGATCTGTTGCAACACCTGATCACCGACACTGTGGCCGTAGGTATCATTAACCGCCTTGAAATGATCAACATCAAGCAAAATCAATGACACAGGCTGTGGATGGCGGCGCACTTGCGCCAAGAGGTCGCGCACGCGACCTTCCCAGTAGCGCCGGTTAAACAAACCGGTCAGGCCGTCGATCCGGCTCAGGCTCTGCAGCAACTCTTTTTGCTTATGCAGCTGCATGGCAAGACGATAAGTGATGGAGCCAATCGCCAGGGGATAAACGATTAACATCGGCAGGCTCGCATAAACCACCAGCTCTGAGGTATGCAAATCCAGGGTAAGACCGATTCCAAGGAGCGTACCACCCACTCCCGCCAAGCTACTAAGTGCGCCTTTGGCAAATAACTTCATCCCGCCGGCAGCCACATTGTTCATCCACATCATCATGATGATCATGCAACTAGCGAGCGGATTAAACCCCATAACCACCACCCAAAACCCACCAGTGGCGCTGTCGAACAACAAGTGACGATGCTCGCTCAGAAAAGGGGTGCGGCTGCGAATAGCGATCCAATAGGCAATATGCGGCCAGATAAACCCATTAATCACCCAGAGTATCCAGTAGCCCCAATGCGCCTGCTGCTCATACAGCACAGCCCCCACTGCCACAGCTCCCAAGCCCAAACCGAGCATACGCGCCGGATATACCCGTTTGACGAAACTAATACCTCGTCGGGAATCATTACCTATAGTCAATCGTTACTGCTCATGTGATGAAAGGTCACTCAATATCCTTTCATACTAGATGATTTTGGTGACAGGTAAAGCAAAAAATGGCACATTTTTCAACACAAAAAAAGAATGGGGATATAACCGGAATACAAGCGCCTGATAATAAAAAAGCCGCCTGAACGAATTCACGCGGCTTCTGGAAGCTACAGCGGCCTGTCGGCCACCCCGGCATTGGTCTAGAGCCAATCCTTACGCTTGAAATACCAATAAGGCAGGATGGCAGAAAGCAGCATCAACAGCACTGCTACGCCGAATCCATACTTCCAATGGAGATGCGGGATAAATTCAAAGTTCATCCCATAGGCGCTGGCGACCACCGTCGGCGGCAGGAATACCATGGCGGCGATAGAGAAGATTTTGATGATCTGGTTTTGTTCGATATTGATAAAACCCTGGGTCGAGTCCATCAGGAAGTTAATCTTGTCGAACAAAAAGGCGGTGTGCGACATGAGGGTATCCACATCGCGCTTGATTTCGCGCGCCGTCTCTTGCAAATCAAAGGATTCGCGCAGATGGCGCTGCAAGAAGGAAATCGAGCGCTGGGTGTCCATCAGGCACAGGCGGATTTTCCCATTGCTATCCTCCAATTTGGCGAGCTGGTCGATTGCATCTTCCAATTCAGCATCCGCATCCTCTAACACCATGTGGCTAACTTCTTCGAGCTTGCGATGAATGTCTTCCAAGGCATCTGCGAGGTTTTCGACCTTCTGTTCAAACATGGTCACCAGCAGGTCTTGCGGTGAAGATACATGTACCTGGCCGGCGCGGGCGCGCATCCGCAGCAACCGGAAATCAGCGAGGTCGCCGTCGCGCACCGAGATTAACCGCTTTTCTTGCAGGATGAATGCAACCGTTGCCGTGCTATGGCGGCCAGATTCACCGGGCGCAAGAAATAAGGAGTGGACATGGATGCCGACGTTATCCTGAAAATAGCGTGCCGAGAATTCGATCTCCTCAACATCGTCGGATTCAGGTAATTCAGCGCGCAGGAAGGTATTCAACTCTTCCCGTTCTTCATCGCTGGGCTCGCGCGCGTCAATCCAGAGCGCGGTATTCAGCGCTAACTTGGTATTTTCATCCGGCTGCTTATCTTCACGCAGGGTATTACCTTGAACTTTAAACATTCTTAACATCGGTGTTTATCTCCTACAGCTTCAAGGTTTGCGGTGGTGCCCACGGATTTGGCGGCTTTATAACATAGGCCCATTGAACTTAACCTATTTTATTAAGTTTTCACGGTAAATTGCCTTTTGTCGCGCGGCAATCCAGCGGCATATGTACGTCAAAAGCCAGTAGGCAAAGTAGTCCACCAACGGGATTTTGCCAAACCGGACGACGGGACTTGGGCTAAAAATCTACGCGCCTTAGGCAAGAGCACATCCCGCAAGAAAGCGCGACGGGTTTCTGCTAAGGTTAGCCAGCCCCATTATTGAGCTTTCACTATGCAAATTCGCCAGGTATCCGCCGCACTGGACCGCAAACTCGCGCAGTTGGACCAGCAACTTAAAAAACTCGAAGAACAACGCGCTCCCCACAATGGCACCGCGCCAAACCCACAAATCGAGCAAGACATACTCGCACTGCAGCAAATGCGGATAAAACTGGTGAAATCCAAGGATATCGCCTGGCGCGCCCATCAATTGCAGCATCAAAACGACGAACAAGGGCGTGCACGCCAGCGGGTTATTGGCTTATCGCTTTGTATTTTAAGTGTGATTGGTGCAGGGGTATTGTTGTATCTGGCCTTGAATCAATGATCGGGAACCATGATCAAGAGCCATTGACCGAGCGGATTAGGCCGGTTGCCAGTAACTGGCAACCGGCACAGCGGTTTAGCCGGCAACAGCAGCGTCGATCAATGGCTTCAATTCGCCGTTTTCATTCATCTCGGTGATGATATCGCAACCGCCGATCAACTCACCTTTAACCCACAACTGTGGGAAAGTTGGCCAGTTAGCGTACTTTGGCAATTCAGAGCGGATTTCCGGATTGCTCAAAATATCCACATAGGCGAAGCGTTGGCCGCAGGACATCAATGCTTGTGACGCGCGCTGAGAGAAGCCGCACTGGGGCGCACTCGGTGAGCCTTTCATGTAGAGGATCACGGCGTTTTCACTGATTTGTTGTTTGATCGTATCTAATACGTCCATCTTCACTACCTCGATATGCAGTATTGGGTCTTTTATATGGGGACAAGGGGATAAAAATAACAGGGCAAGGCCGGATATATCCGAGTATTTCGCTCAAGTATTGCCATTTTACCCCACCCGACTCACCCCAGCCAACACCGGCAGGCAATCTCATGCAATTGCCAAATTGTGGTTTTTGCATATTCTGTCAGGAGCGATTCTGCACTCCATCCATTGCATAAGGGTCTTCCACTGCTGTGAAGTTTAATCTGCGCATTCAAGTATTTTTGGTTTTTGCCTGCTTTGCCGTGTTGCTAACCGGCGGTTTATTTTTGTATTCCCGTTTAAGTTTTGAACGCGGTTTTAATCATTACATGGAACAAAAAGAGGCTTCGCGCAACGCAAAGTTAATCTCCGCGCTTGAGCGCCACTTTGCTTACAACGGCGACTGGCAGGCGTTTAAAGTAAATCCACACTATTGGGAATTATTTGTGTGGCAATACACCGCCAATATTCGCCAACGTAGCGAGCGCCCCATTCCATTTCCATTTCCGCCCGAATTAAATACGCGAATCGATGATGAGGACGACAAAAGAAGCGATCCATTTATTATTCGCAAAAATACACAGGAATCCCGACGGGACAATCGCCAAGCCCCACCGCAACCGGATGATTTTTTACGTCACCAGCCTTATAAGCGTTTTATTTTGCTCGACCGAAAAGAAAAATTGATTAGCGGAAAAAAATGGCGCAACGAAACTTACTTCTTCAGCGATCTCTACATCAATGTAGACGGCAAGCAAAAATTGGTTGGTTATTTAGGCACACCGATGAACCCTGCCCTTCGCGACCTGCGCGACAACGAATTTGCCAAACGCCAACAAAATCATTTTCTGTTAATGGCGATGGTCGCACTGTCTATCGCTTTGGCGTGCGCAATCCCCCTTTCCTATTTACTCACCCAGCGGGTGAAAAAATTAGCGGCACACGTACAGCAGTTGAGCAAAGGGGAATATCAGCAGCGACTATCAACCAAAGGGCAAGATGAAATTTCAACCCTCGCTGAAAACCTCAACCATCTCGCCCACATACTCAATCAGACCGAGCAAGCCCGCAAACGGTGGGTCGCCGATATCTCACATGAATTGCGCACACCACTTGCCGTGCTTAAAGCTGACCTTGAGGCACTGGAAGATGGCGTAAGAAAATTTGATGCCAAAGCAATTACGCGTTTACAAAAGCATGCTGATCGCCTTGCTAATCTAGTGAACGATTTATACCAGCTGTCGCTCACCGATATAGGCGCGATGACCTACCGCAAACAGGAATGTGATATTACGGAATTACTCGGGGAATTAAGCGTTTCGCTGCAAACCAGGCTTAGTCAGGCAGGGCTGGAATTGGAGACGCAATTTCCTGGCGGGCCGATCATGTTATTTGCCGATCCGGAACGTTTGCACCAACTGTTTCTGAATTTATTTAACAACAGTATCAACTACACCGAAGCTCCCGGAAAAATTCGGGCGAGCTTGGCTAAACAAGAACAACAGGTTGTGTTCATCATCGAAGATTCTGCTCCGGGTGTTGATCCGATGCTCCATGAAAAATTGTTCGAGCGTTTGTATCGCGCTGAATCTTCACGCAGCCGTGAAACTGGCGGCGCCGGTTTGGGTCTGAGTATTTGTCGCAATATTGTTGAAGCACATGCGGGCGAAATTAATATTGACGCTAGCGAACTAGGCGGATTGAAAGTATCCGTTTATTTACCTCTACAGGAATCGGTATGAATATTTTAATTGTTGAAGATGAAATTGATTTAGGCGAAATATTGCAAGACTATTTAACCAACGAGGGTTTTACTGCCCATCTGGTCCATGACGGGGAGTTAGGATTACAAAAAATCCTCACCGAAAAATGGGATCTGGTTTTACTGGATTTAATGTTACCCAAGCGCGATGGTTTAAGCATTTGCCAGGAAGTGCGTAAAACATCGCAAGTACCTATCATCATGACCACCGCAAAAGTTGAAGAAATTGATCGGTTAATTGGTTTGGAATTAGGCGCCGATGATTATATTTGCAAGCCATTCAGCCCGCGCGAAGTTGTCGCGCGTGTTAAAGCCGTATTGCGTCGCACCAATAAAACGGAAGATTCCCAGGAAGAAGGATTACGTTTGGATAAAGAACGCCAATACGCCTGCGTTGGCGACCAATGTGTTGAATTAACCAGTATCGAATTTCGGATTTTGGAAACCTTGTTACTCAATAAACAACGGGTTATTTCGCGCGATTTATTATTAAAAAATGCCTACACCGATCACCGTGTCGTGAGTGACAGAACCATGGACTCACACATCACCAAATTGCGCAAAAAATTACAGCCCATTTGCAACGAAGA
>DATIGS010000020.1:0-9485 GCA_035481425.1 Cellvibrio sp.
CCCCAATCCGGCATTCCTATTTATCGCCAGCTCGCTGAACAAGTGCGGCGTATGGTCGCCGGCGGTCAATTAAAAGAGGGCGATGAATTGCCTTCGGTGCGCGAGTTAGCGTTGGAGCATGCGGTGAATCCCATGACCATATCCAAAGCCTATAGTTTGTTGGAGGTGGAAGGTTTGTTGGCGCGGCAGCGGGGTAAGCCGATGCTGATTGCGCCGCAGAACCAACAGAAAAACTCTGAACAAGCGCGTTTGTTGCATTTGCAGCCGCAGCTTGAACAACTGGTGTTGGCGGCGCGGCAATTGGAGATTCCCGACAAGGTATTGCTCACCAGTTTGCGCGAATTGCTCGCGGAAAAATAATCTGATTTTGGTATTAATAAGGAATTAGCAGATGAAAGTCTCTTGGCCCCCATATGGAATCCTGTGTTTACTGCTGCCGGTTTTTTTGTCCGCCTGCAGTGAAAAAAACAATAGTGAAGCTGCGACAAACTCCATTCTCAAACCCTGCCCTGGATTTGTGGAAACGGGTAAGCCACCGCTGGTGTATGGAGCTGAGTGCGGTGAGTTAGTAGTGAAAGAAAACCCCGCCGATCCCAACAGCAAAAATATCAACATTGCGATTTTACGTTTGCCGGCAATTAGCCCCGTTGCAGATGCCGACCCGCTGTTTTTAATTCAGGGTGGACCGGGCGGGTCTTCGATTGATATGGCTAACGAGATCCACAGTTTTTTTTCCGATGTGCGTAAAAACCGCGACCTGATTTTTGTTGATCAGCGTGGCACAGGGAAATCCAATCCCCTGACCTGCGAGCAACTTAAACCTGATGATTTAACCTTGCCAGAAACTGTGCAAACAGAAAAATACTTATCTTTGATGAAAAGCTGTGCGGAAAAATATCGCCCACACTCCGCTTTTTATACCACGGTGCATGCAGTGCAAGATCTGGACGCAGTGCGTGCTGCCTTGGGTTACAACAAAATCAATCTGTGGGGCGGCTCCTACGGAACGCGGGTTGCACTTGAATATGCGCGGCGCTATCCGCAACAGGCTCGCACGATTATTTTGGATGGTGTTGCGCCCGTGAATATTGCCTTGCCGAAATATTTTGCGCGCGATTCTATGGCTGCATTGACTGCAGTGAATGACGAGTGCCTTGCGCAAGCTGACTGTGCCTCCGAATTTGGCGATATTGTGCAGAAAGCAGAGGTGGTATTACAGCGCCTGAAGTTACTGCAAGAAAAAGGTGAAACGCTGAGTGTGTCTTACGAACACCCGCGCAATCAACTAACGGAGACGCTCAAGCTAACGCCGCGTGCATTTTCGTCCTTAATTTTTATGTCTCTTTATTCGCGCGATCTGACAGTGTTGTTGCCGCGTGCGATCAGCAATGCAGAAAAAGAAGATTATCGCCTGCTGGCGGCAGTGTATTCACTGTCGAGTGAACAATCAGAGTTGATGAATATTACAGAAGGTATGCGCTACAGCGTTATCTGCAACGAGGACTGGCCGCTGCTTTCGCAAACGGATATTGAACAGAGTGCGCCCTTTTTAGGTTTCGCATTTGTAAAAGATATGCAGCCGATTTGCGCATTTTGGCCAAAAGCAGAATTACCAGAAGATTATTGGCAGCCAATTAAAAGTGATGTGCCCGCGTTGCTTTTGTCCGGCAAGCATGACCCGGTTACACCGGAAGTCTGGGCTAAAGATGTAGCCGCTCATCTAGCCAATGCGACCTTGTTAAGTGCAGCTGGGGGAAACCATTCGATTTCGACTGAAGGCTGTATTCCGCAATTGATTGCGCAGTTTATTGAGCGTGCGTCCATGCAAAATGTGAAGGCAGATTGTGTCGATAATATAAAGCCGCTGCCGTTGGTGTTGGGCGCAAACCAAAAGAAAACACCGGCACCAGCCGCAGATAAAGTATTGCCAGCAGGGAGTGAGCAGCCATGATCCGGGTGGAGAATCTCAGTAAGACTTTTGCGGTAAAAAAACGTGGCGGTTTTAGTTTTTCAAGTAAAGCAAAGTCAGCCGTACCTTCAGTCATCACCGCATTGGATGATGTCAGTTTTACGTTGAACGATGGTGAAATTACCGGGCTGCTCGGTTTAAACGGCGCGGGCAAATCCACCTTGATGCGCTTGATATACGGCCTGCTGCAACCAAGCGCAGGCGATGTGTGGATCAATGAACACCAAGTCGGTACACACCCTAATGCAGCGCGCCAACAATTGGGTGTGTTGCCTGATGATACAGGTTTGTACAAACGCTTAACTGCGCGCGAAAATATTCGCTACTTTGGCGAATTGCAGGGGCTCGAAGGAGCGGCACTGGAAAACTCTATTAACCAACTCATTACCTGGCTGGGAATGGAGGCAATTGCGGAACGTCGCGCAGAAGGTTTTTCGCTGGGTGAGCGCATGAAAACTGCGCTGGCCCGTGCGATTGTGCATCAACCCCAACATATTTTATTGGATGAGCCAACCAATGGTTTGGATGTGATTACCACCCGCGCGGTGCGAAAGCTGTTGCACGAACTAAAACAGCAGGGGCGCTGCGTTATTTTTTCCAGCCACTTAATGCATGAAGTCAGCGGTTTGTGCGACCGGATTATTGTTATCTCCCACGGAAAAATTTTAGCTGACGGAAATCTTGAGGTAATTCTGGATGCCGGAAAATCGCACAATCTGGAAGATGCCTTCGTCAATTTAGTCCAGTCGCAACAGGAGCTGCAACATGGGTGAATTATTCAAGAAAATTGCGATAGTGTTTCGCAAGGAATGGCGCGACTCATTGCGCGATAATAAAAGCCTGCGCATGACGTTATTAATGCCGATTTATTTTGTCGGTGTATTTGTTGCCTCATCCATGTTTATTATTCACATGAGCAACCAATCCAAAGCGACTAATAATGAACCTATCAAGTTATCGGTGGTTGGTGCCGAGCAGTTGCCGCATTTGATTGATTGGCTGCAGGAGCGTGGAGTGCAGGTCGATGCCGTGGGGGATGATGCCTATCAACAAGTAGAGCAAGGCCAACTGGGTTATGCATTGATTATCCCTGACGATGCAAAAGCGAAGTTTTCAACCGGTGAATCAATTGAACTCGCGCTGGTTTTCGATGCAACGGATAATAAATTGCAAGGCGCAATCCATTTTGTGCGGCAGCAAATCTGGAGTTGGAATGCACGCATGGGCAGTTTGCGCCTTTTGTCGCGCGGCATTTCGCCCAGTGTTGTCAATCCGGTTTATATTCGCGATCTCAACGTTGCCAGCGACGAAAAAATGGGTTTTTTTGTGATGGCGAGTTTGCCGATGTTGTTAATCGTCACCGCGTTTATGGGGAGTGTTGGGTTTAGTGCGGATATGACCGCGGGCGAACGCGAGCGTCGATCATTGGAATCGCTGTTAATAACGCCTGTGTCATCAACGGCATTGGTATTGGGCAAATGGTTAAATAGTTTTTCGCTTACATTAACTATATTGCTGGTCGAAGTGGTTTTGCTGATAGGTGCATTTGCTTATGTCCCCTTTAAAGAGCTGGGGCTGAGAGTGGATGTTTCACCGCTTGAATTGGCAGGCGTGTTCGTGGTGCTGGCATCACTCGCATTGTTATCGACTGGTCTGCAATTCCTGATTTCATTATTTGCGCGCAGCTTTAAGGACGCGCAAACCTATATGGGGTTGATGTTTTTCATCCCGATGGTGCCGTTGTTCTATACATTGTTTAACCCAAGTGCTTATGCCGACTGGTTCCGCTGGGTGCCGGTGCTGGGGCATCAGGTATTGATCAAGGATTTATTGCTCGGCGGTAATATAAACGCGATGCAATTCCTGCAGTTGTGGTTGGTGTCGGGAGTGACTGCATTTGTCTTGTTGGTGTACACCATTGCGCAGCTGCGCAAACCAAAAATTGTGTATGGAATTTAATGGGAAATAAAAAGGCGCAGCTCATCGGATTTGAGCTGCGCCTTTTTTATTGCTTGTAAGAAATTGGCTTAACTTTGCGGTGGTTTGGTTGCAATAAAATGCGGATAGGTCAGCGCTCCCTCATAGAATTTTTCCAGATTCGGGTAAACCGAAAAATCCACCTGGTTGCGCAGCTTTGCCCAGCCGATAAAACAGGCGAGCCTGAGTTGTGCATCGTTATAGGGAGCAGCTAATGGCGGTGTGAATTTATTGAGTTCTGCCAGAGTAGATTGAAGGCGTGCTGCCTGGCGTTGCAAATAGGGAATCGTTGTTATATCGACCCCATCGCGTTTGATAAAAAATAAATTCACGGCAGTATCCATCACGGTATTTACCAGGCAGATGTCATCCAGCTCTTGCGGGCTTCTGCAATAATCTTGTCCGGCTTTTTCGCGCAGGTATTTGGCAATCGAGAGAGAATCAGTAAAAAATAAATTGCCATCTTCCAAAAAAGGAACACGCTGCGTTGGCGATTTTGCCGTGCTGCCCGCTTGATCGGTTTCGATAAATTCAAACGGTTGCTCTGTCTCCAGTAACACTATGCGCACATGGCGCACAAAGGGTGATGTATAGCTGCCGTAAAGTTTCATAGCCTTTTCCCTATGTGATGATTATTGCGCTTGCGGTGGATATTTAAATGCCTGGCGCGCCAGCAATTTCCAATCGCCTGCTTGCTTTTGCCACACCAATAATATCCCCAAGTGAATCGTATTAGGTACGCCGCCATCTTTAATATCGGCATTCAGGTTGTGGCGCACCAGCGCGACATCACCGGAAATGCTGATGGTTTGATCGGCCAATTCCATGGTAACGAAATCGGATTTGCCGCTCACAATTTTTTCAATAAATGCGCTTTGGTCTTCGATATGGCCGCCTGAGTGACCATAGCTCAGGAGCGGCGATGACAATTGTTTCAGGGCTTTTGCATCGGCATCGATCATTGCCACACGCAATTGCTCGACTTTTTTCTCGACCGCTGCGGTGTCATTGTCTGCAGCCAGCGCGCTACTGGTGATCGCAGTGCCGAAGCCAAGGCTGGCAATAAGGACAAGTCTGTTGATGAGGGAAATATTGTGGGTCATATTTTTAAATCCTGTTCTGGTGTGATTGGGATGACCGAGTGAACGTTCTTATAGTGAAGATGGATTCTAGCGGTTGATTGAGTGAGTTGTGTATATCAACTATGTAAAAGAATGCTGATAGGGAACGCGGATATTCCAACTTGGTTTTTGACAAGGCTGATTATTCTGACGACACTTACTGTGAAGCATGTCATGAGTCATTCATGATTGTTGCTACAGGGTTTATTGATTAAGGGAGTTGCACTATGCGGGAACTTAGATCTTCAACTACACCCCTCAAATCTACTCTTGCCGAACGCTTGCAGCAGGTCGTTGACAACCGGCGCGGCGCACAAAAAGCAGTACCGATCGATCTCGGACGCTACCTCAACGAATCCCAATTGCTCGCCTTGCACAGCCTGGAAAGTTTTGGCTGGAATCTGTGGTTCGTGCGTCGGCCATTGTTCATGCAGCCTATTGTGATGGTGGTTAATTCAGAACTGACCCAACACGCACTGCTTGAGGAAGATGGTTCGGTAAATCTGAAACCGCAGGTGCAATTGCGTCATTAATTTGCGCAAACCAAATGCGCTGGGCATTCAGGCGCGATTCAGTGGTTCGGCCCTAGCATCAACTTCGTCTACTTCTGCGGAGTTGAATCACTATGAAAGCCCTGTTTGCAGCCTGTTGGTTAAGTGTTCTGTTGATTCTGTCCGGTTGCGGCAGTGGCTCTGCTGCGGTCGATGATCATCACGAAAATTACGTCCCGGAATTGCGCGCGTACGATATTATCGATAGCTACGATACTGATACCGCTACGCCCAATCATCGTCCCCTGGCGTTGAGTCCTTATCTTTATGACGGTCTCTATGAGATCTTTTGGGATGTAAATAGCCTGGAAGACTACACGGTATCGCTGCGTATTAATGACCGTGCCACCATCGCTGGTAGTCTGGTTATTCATTCTCAAGTGTGTGGTGCGGGGCGTCGTTGCGATCAATCCGGGAATTGGGTGTGTGAGTATACGAGCGATTTTTATATGTCATGCGATGGCTCGGCAACTGAATTGGATATTTATCCGTTGATTACCCAAGTACCGCAAAAGGTGTATATGTTGATCGAAATTTGCGATTCCAACTCCGGTTATTGCGAGTACGATTATTACCCGGTTACGCTCGAATAATCCGCAGGCTTGATGCTTTCTTTTGGTTGAGGTAACGAATTTTGTCGATGCAGCAGGGAAGCTGCTGAATAAGATGTTCCTGAATAAAAAGGATGGCGCTGGCTAAATCAATGCAAACACATCATGCTGCTGCCTTTAAATGTCATCGCCTTTTAAAGCAGTCGTTTCGCCATGATCAGTGACCTCTCGTTTTACCTTCTCGCTATTCCGGTTGTTATCCTCGTCGGCATGTCCAAAGGTGGCTTTGGCGGCGGCTTCGGCACACTTGCTGTGCCATTGTTATCGCTGATGATTGACCCACGCCTTGCGGCGGCAATTTTGTTGCCAATTCTGTGCAGCATGGACGCCGTAAGTTTGTGGAGTTTCCGCGGCACCTGGGACAAGCTCAACCTGAAGATTCTTTTGCCAGGTGCATTGCTCGGTACAATTGCGGGCGCATTAACATTTGAGATGACCAATGCCGATTGGGTGCGGCTGATTATTGGTTTGCTGTCGATTTATTTTGTCGCGCACTATTTGTGGGGCAAACATTTTTTAGAGCAATTGCAGCAGCGCAAACCCAACAAGATCGCAGGGAGTTTCTGGGGTAGCATCGCCGGCTACGTCAGCTACATTGCCCATGCGGGTGGCCCGCCAATCGCGATTTATTTATTGCCGCAACACTTATCCAAATCGGTATTGGCCGGCACTACGATTTTGTTTTTTGCCATCATCAATTTTATAAAGCTGATTCCCTATGTGTGGCTCGGGCAAATCAGCGGCGCGTCCTTTTTTACCTCACTTGCGCTTTTGCCACTGGCTCCACTCGGCGTGTGGTTGGGTGTGTATTTGCATCGTCGTGTGTCAGATCGAATTTTCTATTGGATCAGCTATGGTTTCTTATTGGTGGCAGGAATCAAGCTGACCTACGAAGGCGCGCTCGGGCTGTGGCCGATGTAGGTAGCGCCGGGCGTCCGGTTGATAAATGTTGGAGCCTACGAGTAGAATCTTGCTGTTTTTGGGCGACAAACTTTACCTAACAAAAGGAAATACACTGAATGAAATATCTAGTCGCAGCAGTTTTATCTCTGGCCGCCGTTTCGACAATGGCCGATACCCAATCAAGAAGTGGTTTTTACGTTGGCGGTAATTTGGTTAAAGTCGATGGAAATGATGATATTGGCAACTGGACCGCGATTGAGGCGGTGGGTGGTTATAAATTAAATCCATTTGTCGGTGGCGAAGTGCGCGTAGGTGGTGCTGGCGATAGTGACCCCAACCTCGATGCTTATACCTCCATTTATTACCGCACCGAGAGCGCCAACGATACCGCCAAAGCTTACTTGTTGGCAGGTTATACGGTTGCCCGTTTTTCAGCGGATGGCGACTCCGAAGACTTTGATGGTTTCTCTTATGGCGCTGGCGCCGGCTTTGTTATCAATAGTGGCTTCGTATTGAATTTTGAAGTGCGCCAACTGTTGAAAGACAATGATGCCGACCTCGATTTGACCGCGTTTAGCATCGGTACCGATTACCGCTTCTAATCTCCCGCTTCGATATATGCCCAATCACCCGAATGGTAAAACCCTGAAGGGTAATTGGGCTGTATTCTCCGATTTGCTTAAGACTTTCTGACCAAACTATTCGGTGATTGTTGTACTGCTTGTCGCACTGGTTGTCGCGTTCGATGAGTCATTCGCCTCACTGGAGCTTGCAGCTGACGAACTGGGCAGGTTGCAGTGTTCGTTAATCTTTTCCTCGATTTTGGCTGCCGCGCTGGATGTCTTTTGCTGTTGCTTCCAGAACTTGCACTCCACACTGCGCTCTTTGGCCGCCTTGAGTTTAGCGAGCCGGTCGGCTTCTTCCTTGTTGATCAAGACTTGCTCGCGGCGCGCTTCAGCCGCTGCATAAAATGATTCTGTGGTAATCGCGGCTGTATTGCTGGCCGCTGCTTCACTGGCGGTTGTCGAAGTTGTAGTGCCTGATGCAGGTTCCGGTTGTGCCTCAGTGGCCGCTTGCATAGTGGCTGCATCGGGTTGGCTGATGAAATGAACGGCCGCTCCACCCAATACAAATAATGCCAAGCCACCTGCGACCAGTTTTATCCCTTGTCCCATCGTTTATAGCTCCCGTCGGTTATCCGTAGTGTCCAATCCATAAAAAACGCAGGCGATACTACTGATTTGCATCACAATTTACAAAACAAATCCCGGCATCAGGGAATGTCCCGGCGCCGCGATGGCATTTGTAATCCGGTGTGTCGCACTATCCCATTCAGATTTTTATCGCAAATTACCTTGCGGCCTTGCAGTTCATCGTTAAGAATGAATTTGCACAAAATGCGTTCTAGTTAGAAGTGACTGCAAACCCCTATCTTTCTTTCGCTTTACATTAAGGAGAATTACCCATGCGTGTTTTGAATCTTTGGCAGGCAGCAATTGCCATCCTCGTTTTATCTGCTTGTACTACTACCCCTAAAGTAAATAGCGACTACGACCGCAACGCTAATTTCAGTTCGTATCGCACCTTTGCATTTGTAGATACCCTGGCTACCGATAGATCCGGTTACTCAACCTTGATTACCGGTTATTTCAAAACGGCGGTTGCGCGCGAAATGGTTGGCTTGGGTTACACCCAGGTAGCGCAGAACCCGGACCTTCTGGTCAACTTCTCCACCAACTCTGAAGCGCGTACCGATGTGCGCAGCACCGGTTATACCGGCTATTCAGGTTATTACGGCTATCGCTACGGTATGTATGCTGGTATTCCTTACTCAAACAACGTTGATACCGTGCACTACAAGGTGGGCACAGTGAATATCGATGTGGTTGATGCCAAGAAGAAGCAATTGGTCTGGGAAGGAACAACGGAAGGGCGTCTGACCAAAGAAGTGATGGCAAACCCGGAAGCTGCCGTTAACGCTGCAGTTGGCAATATTTTCCAGCAATACCCGACTCGCCAGCCACCAGCAAAATAATGGCTCGGGTCGCATTTGCGGGTAATTACCAGGAAAACAAAGGGGTAAGTCTATGACGATGCTTATCAATGCAAAGTCAGCCGTGAAATACACCACTCTTGCGGTGTATGGCGTGCTGCTGACATTTGGGTCGCTGACCGCTCACGCGGTAAATGTGAGGTTTATGGATAACAGTTTGCTGACCAAATTGGGGAAAGAAGAGGTCGCCCAGTTAAGGCAGGAAATTGCGACGGTTCTGGATAAATCGCCGGATTTGGAGATCATCGATTGGTTGTCCCCAGCCTCCGGTATCAAAGTGCAGATCAAGCCGAAACTCTC